>NZ_JACVUD010000007.1:0-79451 GCF_016624905.1 Stenotrophomonas sp. S49
GCATGGATGCGGCTGCCAAGCCTACACGGACGTACTTGCGGCGTCCCCGCACTCCGACACCGCCCCGCCACCCCACGGGATGCCGCTTTTGACGTTGCCGTTGCCGTTGCCGTTGCCGTTGCCGTTGCCGTTGCATTGAGCGGGTGCAGGGAGCAGCCCTGCCGAAAACCCTACTTCAGCCGACGACCGCTGCGGTCGATGCGGAACCAGTCGCCGCCTTCCATCGGCGTGTGCCCGTCAGCATCGGGCGTGCCGCGCCGGCAGCCGTTGCAGACTTCGGCCACACCGTCGTGGAACGGCCAGGCGAAATCGAAGGTCGGTTCGATCACTTGCCGCAACGCCACGTCGAAGTAAGCGATGCGCTCGCCCACGCGGCCACGCAGCAGACCGTCCTGCAGCGTGTCCGGGCCGTTGTCCCAGGTGATGACCGCCAGGCTGCGGCCAGTGCGGTCCACGTAATGGAAACCGCCGCCGGCATGAACCACCGCCAGCCCCTGCGCGTCGTAGGGCAGGGCGGCCAGCGCCGTGGCGTCCAGCCGCGGCTGACCTTCGGCAACGGTGCAGCCCGGCAACGCCACCAGCCCTTCGCTTTCGGTCAGCAGCTGGCACGCAGGCGCTTGTGCCTGCGCACCGGCACTGGCCAGCACGCCCAGCAGGGCCAGCCACCGCGCGATGCGGCGGCCGGCCCCCTCGGCAGGGGCCGGCAGCGGCCTCACTTGGCCTCGGCCTTGCGTTCGAAGGCGTTCGGCGCCGGCAGCTGCACCGGCACACCCTGCGCATCGCAGGTGCCGGCCTGGCACAGGCGCGCGCGCAGGGCCGGGGCCGCCTGCACGATCATGTGGTAGATCGCGTTCTGTTCCAGCGTGCCGCGGATCGCTTGGCTGCCCGGGCCACGGGCCCAGATGCCCACGTCTTCGCCGCCGTGCGATTCGGACTTCATCGGCACCAGCGCTTCCTGCATGTAATCGGGGTGCTCGGTGTCCACCGCGTGCAGGTCGGGGCGGCCCTTGGCCTGCTCGAACGTGCTGGGGTTGTGCGGGTAGCGCTTCGGTCCGGCCGGCTGCTGGTTGGTGGCGCCGGTGTGGCCGGGGCCGTTGGCGTAGCTCAGCGTGGTGTAGGGCTGGCCGTTGCCGTCCAGGGCGTTGTCCAGCTTGCCGGCACCGTCCTCGCCCCCCTTGTCCTTCACCTTGCCCAGGATCGGGTTGCCGCGTGCGGGGTAACCGACGAAGTTGAGGGTGTGCGAGTGGTCGGCGGTGACGATGATCAGGGTGTCATCGGCCGAGGTCAGTTCGTTGGCCACGCGCACTGCATCGGACAGGGCAACGGTTTCGGTCAGCGCGCGGTAGGCGTTGCCACTGTGGTTGGCATGGTCGATGCGCGCGCCTTCGATCATCAGCACGTAGCCTTCCTTGTGCTGGGCCAGGTTCTTGATTGCCGCGGCGGTCAGTTCGGCCAGGCTCGGCTCGCCGGACGGATCCTGCGGGCGCTCGTATTCGTAACGCATGTGGTCCGGTTCGAACAGGCCGAGCAGGGCCGGGGCGTTGGCGGCGGCGGCCAGCTGCTTGCTGTTCCACACATACGCACCCTGCGGATGCGCCTGCTGCCATTCCTGCACCAGGCTGCGGCCGTCCAGGCGCTGGCCGACCTTGTCGTCATATTCGGGGTCGCGCTCTTCCACGGTGGTGAACTCGCCACGACCGCCGCCCAGGGCGACCAGCGGGCCACGCCCATAGCGCGAGGTGGACAGCAACTGCTGGGCGATGTCCTGGCAGCCGGCGGCCTTGGCTTCCTCGGTCAGGTCGGTGTCGTTTTCCCAGTTGCGCTCGGGCGAATGGGCGTAGGTGGCGGCCGGGGTGGCGTGGGTCAGGCGTGCGGTGGAGACGATACCGGTGGCCAGGCCGGCGCTGTCGGCCAGCTGCAGCCAGGTCAGCAGGCCCTTGGACAGGCTGTCGGCGCAGTCGGTGCGGCTGCCGGCGCTGACGCCGATAGCGCCCATATGGGTCTTCACGCCGGTGGTGATGGCGGTCATGGTGCCGGCCGAATCCGGCGTCTGCGAATCGGTGTTGTAGGTCTTGCTGAACGCGGTGGCCGGGAAGCGCTCCCACGACAGCAGGTTCTCTTCGCCGGCGCTGCCCTTGCGCTGGCCTTCATAGATGCGCGCGGCGGCCACGGTGGTCAGGCTCATGCCATCGCCCAGGAACAGGATGACGTTCTTGGCCTTGCCGGCCATCGCGCCGTTGGCTGCGGCCTGTGCGGCGCCACTGCGGTACCACCACTGCGGGGTTTCGCCGGCCGGATGGGCAACCGGATCGACGGCGACCTTCAGGCCGGCCGGGGCAGTGGCGGGGGCGGTGCTGGCGCAGGCGCCCAGCAGCAGGGTGGTGGCGCAGGCGGCCAACAGAGAGACGGAACGACGCATGGACGCTGGGATCTCACAAACTGTAACGGGACGTTCATTATGCCCGGCCCAGCAAGGCACGCCGATGACACACTGATTTGCCGGTGCGGCGGTCGTTCCCGCGGCAGGCTTGGGCTATCGTGGAACCATCCCTTCCTTCCCCTCTGGATTGCCTATGAAGCTGGTCTCTGCCTGGCTGCGGATTCCATTCTGGCAGCGCGTGGTCGGTGGCTTCGTGCTTGGCGCGCTGGCCGGCTGGGCGCTGGGCCCGGCCGCCGAAACGTGGTTCGGCCCGCTCGGCGAACTGTATGTCACCCTGATCAAGATGATCGCGGTGCCGCTGGTGTTCTTCGCGGTCATCAACGCGATCTCGTCGCTGCATGGCCAGAAATCGGTCGCCGCGCTCAGTGGCCGCACCTTCCTGTGGTTCGTGATTACTGCGGCACTGGCGGTGTGCGTGGGCCTGGGCGTTGGCACGGTGCTGCAGCCTGGTGCCGGTGGCCTGCAACTGTCAATGGCCAGCAACTACGTGCCGCGCGAAGTGCCCAGCGTGGTGCAGGTGCTGCTGGACGTGGTGCCGGCCAACGTGTTCTACGCGCTGTCGGGCATCGGCACCAAGGTCAACGCCGCCGGCGAGACCGTGCTGGCGGCCGGTCGCGGTTCGATCCTGCCGGTCATCTTCTTCGCCGGCCTGGTCGGCTTTGCCATCGTCAAACTGGGCGAGAAGGTGACCGAGGCGCGCAAGCTGGTCGGGCAGATGAGCGACATCATGATCCAGGTGACCCGCTTCGTGCTGGAAGTCACCCCGATCGGTACGTTCGGCCTGATCGCCGGCCTGGTCGGCAGCTACGGCTTCGAGAAGCTGCTGCCGCTGGGCCATTTCGTGCTGGCCCTGTACGTGGCCTGCGCGCTGCACATCGTGGTGGTCTACAGCGCGCTGCTGCTGTCGCACGGCCTGAACCCGCTGAAGTTCTTCCGCGGCGCGGCGCCGGGCATGCAGGTGGCCTTCGTCAGTTCGTCCAGCTTCGCGGCGATGCCGGTGGCGCTGCGCTCGATCACCCACAACCTGGGGGTGAACAAAGATTACGGTTCGTTCGCCGTGCCGCTGGGCGCCAGCATCAAGATGGATGGCTGCGGTGCGATCTACCCGGCGCTGTGCGCGGTGTTCATTGCCCAGTACAGCGGGGTGCCGCTCACCCCGGAACAGTACGTGGTGGTGCTGATCGCTTCGGTGCTGGGCAGCTTCGGTACCGCCGGCGTTCCGGGTACGGCGGTGATCATGGCCACCGTGGTGCTGAGCGCGGCCAACCTGCCGCTGGAAACCATCGGCTACCTGTATGCCATCGATCGCATCCTGGACATGATGCGCACGATGACGAATGTGACGGGGCAGATGCTGGTGCCGGTGCTGGTGGCCAAGGAAACCGGGCTGCTGGACCAGAGCGTGTACGACAACCCCAGCACCAATGTCGGTATCGACGATCCCGACCCGACCCCGCCGCGCAGCTGAAGCGGGGCTGCAACGGGTTGTATCAGCCCCTGTAACAGGACTGATACAGCCCCCGCGCAGCCCGTGAATCCTGCGTTTCGCGCGCGTTAAGCCCAACGAAATCCCAACGCGGCTGTAACACCGCGGCATCAACCGGCGCGCGTGAGCGCACGCGCAGGCCTTGTGCAACGGGCCTGCGGAAGTTGGCACGGAAACTGCTCCCTCCCTGCGCATACGCAACGGGAGAGCGGCATGGACGGCAGCAGCATCCTCATTGGTAGCCCGGTTCGTCAGATGGCACTGCTGCTGGCCATGGCCTGCCCGCTGGCCGCCGCCGCATCCGGTGCGCGCCAGGGCGTCAAGGCGCAGCCTGGCGAAATCGTGCTGCTGCGCGATGTGTCCACGCGCCCGGCCTACCGCATGGCCCCACCCGGCGTGGCGTTGATCGCCGACCCCAAGCCACAGCGTGAAATCGCCGGTGCACTCGGCAGCAGCGGCGCGCACGGTGGCATGGACGAACTCAGCGACGATGACTACGCCGGGCTGGGCGCTGGGCAGACCCAGCAGCTGGCCGCGCCCGGTGGCACCACGGTCGAACGGGTGACCCACCAGGCGCTGGGGGGCACGCTTGGGCGTTCCGGTGACAGCATGATGAGCGGCAGCAACCTGAGCGGGGCGATGAGCGGCCCGCTGGGTGCGGTGGGCAGCACCACCCGCGGCATCGGCGATACGGTGCGCGGTGCGCTGTCGCAGTTCCCGCTGGGCGCACCGGCGCCGGGCGGTGGCAAATGATGCGGCGCACGCGGGGCCTGCTGCTGGTGGTGGTGCTGCTGCCGGCCACGGCGCTGGCCGACGACTACAGCGGCATGCTGGCCTACCTGGATATCGCCCGCATCGACGGCCGCGCGCTGGCTGGGGCCAGCGGCGCCATCGCGGTGAACCAGGCCGCGGGCGATCTGAACATCCAGGCCAATCTGCAGGGCATGGCCAGCGGCAACCAGGCCAACGTGGCCGTGGCCGCACGCCAGCAGCACGGCGGCAACGTGGTGCTGTCGGCACCGTTGCAGGCCAGCGCACATATCGCCGGGGAAGCATTGGCCGGCGCCAGTGGTATCGCATCGATCAACCAGGCCAGCGGCATCGCCAACACGACGCTCAACGTCGTCAGCGTGACGCTGGCCCGGCAAGGGATACGCGAATCCGATGACGCGGCGTTGGCCGCAGCGGATATCGCGTCAGCAGGGGGGCAGGGCGACACCGGTGACGGTGTTGCGGCGGGTATCCGCAGTGTCGGCGTCGCTTCGACGGCACTGCGGGGCTTCGACGGTGTCCTGCAACTCAATCAGATCGCGGGAGCGCGCAATGACACGGCCAACGTGCTGACCATGGCCGTGCAGGGCAACCCGTGAGCAACAACCACCCGATGTATCACCTGATGAGAGAGAGGGCACCATGAACGCGAACCTGAAAAGGACCGTGCTTGCGATGGCGATTGCCACGGCCTCCACTGCGGCTGCGGCCAACGGCTGGGACAACCAGAACGCCAACGCCAACATCAACCACAACCATGTCGTGACCGAAACCCGCAACGACACCCACAACCACACCGACAACGAGGTCCGCAACTGGACCCGTACCAACACCACGGTACGCAGCAACACCGATACCTCCAACATCACCCGCAACCGCACGGTGAACGAGCAGGTACAGAAGCACAGCAACATCCAGGCCGACGAGCGCAAGGAAAAGAGCAACCACGGCGTCGACGTGAACTTGGAAAAGGACCTGCGCCTGAGCTCGGACATCAGCTTCTCGGGTGATCCGGAAGTGACCGGCTCGATCGATCTGGATTCGGCCGCCATCGCGGTCATCGACAACCGGCAGTCGATCAGCAACAACGTAGGCTCCAACAGCCTGGTGACCAACAGCGCCTCCATTGCCGACGATGTCGGCGCCGGTGCGTCGGGCAACCTCGGCTTCAACGTGGTAGCCGGTGACAACAACGCGCAGGACAACGCCGCTTCGCTGTCCGCCGCTGACGCGTCCTTCAGCTTCGGCATGGCCGACGCCGAAGTGTTCGTCAACCAGGCCGGTATGGGCAACGTCACCATGAACTCCGGCGTCACCAACGCCGCCAGCCTCGGTGGCAATGCCTTCGGTGGCGCGTCGGGCAACATCGGCGTGAACATCGCCTCGGGCAACAACAACGAGCAGAAGAACGCGCTCGCTGCGTCGGTGGCCACCAGTGCCATGGCCCAATCCAGCATCAGCTCCAACCAGATCTCCAGCGGCAACGCGGTGTCCAATGCCGGCTATGTGCAGTCCTACACCGACACCGTGGAAGTGGGCATGAGCGGTGGCGTGGGCGGCCTGACCCTGGCCTACGGCGCCGGCACCTACAGCGGCCGTGGCAACGCTTACCAGATGGCGAACTACTACCTCGACACCTGGGATGGCGACCTGCCGCATCCGGACGGCAACAGCACCGGGCACATCGATCTGGACAACGAGATCCAGAACGCAACGATGAACCCGTACCGTCAAGGCGTGGGTGGCCTGGGCTTCGACACGCGTGAAAGCGGCACCAGCCAGTTCGTCGAACTGGGCATTGCCGACCTGTACGCCAGCCTGAGCGGCACCGTCACCACCACCCGTTGGGTGAACGTCAACGCCACCAACACCTCGGCGCTGTCCGGCAGTGCCTTCTCCGGGGCGTCGGGCAACATTGGCGTGAACGTGGCGTCCGGCACCGGCAACCTGCAGGCCAACAGCCTGGCCCTGGCCGTGGCCCAGCCCAGCACCGGCGGTGGCGGCGGTACCGGTGGCGGCGAGTAACACCGTGCGTGACCGCTTTCGCAGCTGACCTGCGTTGAGCGCAACAAGCCCGGCCGTCCGCCAATGGCCGGGTTCCCCGGGGGCCCCTGTCCCTCCTCCCCCTTGGGGCAGGGGCTCCTTCCTTTCCGTGGAGAGCACCATGGCCGGTTCCCGTTGGTGGTTGCGTGTTCTGACCTGCCTGCTGTTGCTGGGCAGCGCCGGTGCCTGGGCCGGGGACGTCGCCTTCAGCGGCGTGCTGCCCAACGGTGCGCTGATGCAGCAGAAGGTGGAAAGCATGCAGGAGCGGCGCTACCGCAACCTGGTGCGCCAACACACCGACTACAGCTGTGGGGCCGCCGCGCTGGCCACGATCCTGCGCTACGCCTACCACCTGGACACCACCGAAGCCACGGTGATCGAGGGAATGATGGGGGTTTCCGATCCACAACTGGTCAAGGAGCGCGGTTTCTCGCTGCTGGACATCAAGCGCTATGTCGAATCGCTGGGCATGCGCGGCCGCGGCTACCGCATTGATGAAACGCGCCTGCGCACCCTGCGGGTGCCGGGGCTGGTGCTGATGGATGTGCGCGGCTTCCGCCACTTCGTGGTGCTCAAGCAGGTGCGGGGCGGCGTGGTGGAAGTGGCCGACCCGATCCTGGGCAACCGTGCGCTGCCGCTGCCGGAGTTCCTGGAGGCCTGGCCGTCGCGCGCCGTTTTCGTCGTCATCGGCAGCGACTTCGATCGCAATACGGTCCTGCTGCAACCGAGTGAACGGCCCAGTGCGCGCGCGCTGTATGCGCGGCAGGGGCCGATCACCGATGCCGAGCTGGTCGACTTCGGCTTCAGCCATGCCGACCTGTTCTGAAGGAGGCACGATCATGTTTCGCCAACGTGTACTGATTGCTGCGCTGCTGGTACTTCCTGCGTTGCCCGCGTGGGCCGCAGACGGTGCGCCGGGGCGCGGCTTGAAGGAAATCCCCGATCCGGAGCTGAACCTGATGCGTGGCCGCTACACCGTGGGCGGCAACAACGTGGCCTGGTTCGGCGTCACCATGATTTCGCAGTGGAAGGGCAATGACGGCGGCGCGGTGCAGGGTGCGCTCACCCTGGGCATGGATTTCCGCCAGGGCAGTACGCCCAAGCTGACCTTCCAGCCCAGCGTGCAGGTCACCGCCGCCGATGCACCGCTGCCCGATACCAGTGGCCGCAGCATCGACAGCACCGGCCTGGCCAATGCCAGTGGCCTGGTGCAGAGCGTGCAGGTGGCGGGCGATGGCAACACCGCGCGCAACGTCACCTCGCTCACCATTCGTGATGGCGCCGTGCCCGTGGCCGGCAGTGACGACGGAACGCGCATTGCCCAGGTGCAGCAGGGTGGCGCCAGCGCCAGCGCGGTGCTGGACGGCAACCAGGCACGCCTGCTGTTGCAGGTCGATGGCCAGGGCATGGTGCAGCAGTGGATCCGCAATGGCAGCGTCGGCCAGGGTATTGCCCTGAGTGGCGACGGCCAGAACGCCAGCAACCGGCTGCAGCTTGAGCTGGTACGTAATTCCGTGGCCGGCAACCTGCCGTTGAGCCAGAACGTGGCCCAGGCAATCGCGCTGAACCGCGGCATGGGCCCGGGCCAATAAACCGGTCCGGTCAAGGGGGACAACGTTCAACGCAGGTCACTGACATGCATACCTATGTGCGGCTTACCCCGCTGGCGCTGGCGGCGCTGGCGGCCAACGCCTTCGCCCAGCAGCCGGCGGCCAACGATGCGACCGACGTGCAGGCATTGATCGGCCAACTGGAACAACTGAAAGCCAACTACGCGCAGGAGGTACGGCGCCTGCGCGAACTGGACATGCAGGTGCAGGCCATGCAGGCCCGCCTGAACGGTCGTGCCGGCGCGGCATCCACACCGGCGGCGCCACTCGCCCCGGCGGCCGCGGCCGCGGTACCGCCCAGCAGCGAGGGCTACGCCAGCACCGCTGCCGAAGCACAGCAGGCCAAGCAGGAAGCGCGGCGCAGCGTGGACGACGTGAAGCAGCAGCAGGCGGCGCTGTTCTCGCGCAGGTTCACCCTGGAAAACAGCCTCACCTATGCCCGCTACGACCGCAAGCAGCTCACCCTCAATGGCTTCCTGGCGCTGGATGCGATCTTCCTGGGCAACATCGCCATCGAGAACGTCGAATCCGATTCGCTCACCTACAACCTGGCCGCGCGCTGGGGCGTGAGCCCGAACCTGACCTTGAACGCCGACGTGCCCTACCTGGCACGGCGCACGGTGTACCAGAAGGGCGGTGCCGGCGGTGCCGCCGCCGCGATCGCGCAGGAAGAAACCAACGGCAATGGCCTGGGCGATGTGAGCGTGAGTGCGAACTACCGGCTGTTCGGCGAACGTGGCTGGCGGCCGGAAACCGTGCTGACCGGCGGAGTGACCGCACCGACCGGGCGTGCCCCCTACGGGCTGGACTGGAAGGTGATCGAGCGTGATGACGACGACTACATCCGCTTTGCGGTGCCGCGCGAACAACCCACCGGCAATGGCGTGTGGCAGGCCAACCTGGGTGTGTCGATGGTCAAGACCGCCGACCCGGCGATCCTGTTCGCCAACGCCGGTTACATCCATTCGTTCCCGCGGGGTTTCAGCGATATCGACAGCAACCCGGACACCACCAACCCGGGTGACGTGAAGCTGGGCGGATCGGTGTACTTCGGCGCAGGCGTGGCGTTTGCCTTCAACGAGCGCACCAGCCTGAGCATTTCCTTCAGTGACAAGATCACCGCGCGCGCCTCGACACGGTTCAAGGGCGGGGAATGGGTGAAAGTGATCGGCAGTGATGCCAATGCCGCCTCGCTGAACCTGGGCGTGACCTATGCGCTGAACCAGAACACCACGCTGGTCACCCTGCTGGGCATCGGGCTGACCCCGGACGCGCCGGACTTCACCCTGGCGTTCAAGGTGCCGTACATGCTGTAGCGAAGGGCTGACGCCCTGCATCGGTAGCGCCGGGCCATGCCCGGCGTTTCGTTTCAACGACCGCGGAGGGGTGTCACTTTCTTTGCTTGTGCAAAGAAAGTAACCAAAGAAACACACCGCCGTCGGCGAGCCGGCGCTGCGCTCAGACACCGGCGCCTCTTCGCCCTCGCCGGACCTGCGGTGCTCGGCTCGCTTCAAGGCGGATCCAAATCAACGTCAACGTCAACGTCAACGGCAGCCGGGCATCACCGCTCCGGGGGCAGTTCCAGGCGGTGCTTGCGGCACAGCCGGTAGACGGTCACGCGCGATACCTGCATGTGCCGGGCGCAGGCGGATACGTTGTAGCCGTGCTGGCGCAATGCCTGCAGCAGCAGATCGCGTTCCACCTGGCCACGGGCATCCTGCAGCAGTGCGCGGGGTTCGGGCAGTGCGTCGTCGGCAAGTTCGAGGTCGGCGGCGGTGATCAGTTCGCCCTCGGCCACGATCGCCGCACGCTGCACGCGGTTCAGCAGTTCGCGCACATTGCCGGGCCAGCCGAAACCACGCATCGCTTGTCGGGCACCGGTGTCGAAACCCCGCGCGCGGCCGGGATGGCGCTGGCGGAAGCCGCGCAGGAAATGATCGGCCAGCAGCAGCACATCGCTGCCACGCTCGCGCAGCGGGGGCATCGGCAGGCGCAGCACGTTCAGGCGGTAATACAGATCGCGCCGGAAGCGGCCCTGGGCCACCGCCTGTTCCAGTTCGACATGGGTGGCGGCCAGCACCCGCACATCCACCCGCAGCGGCTGATTGCTGCCAACGCGTTCGAGCGTGCCTTCCTGCAGCACGCGCAGCAGGCTGGTCTGCGCATCGCCGGGCAGGTCGCCCACCTCGTCCAGGAACACGGTGCCGCCATGGGCCGATTCGAACAGGCCGATGCGGCGCTGGGCGGCGCCGGTGAACGCGCCGCGCTCATGGCCGAACAGCTCCGACTGCACCAGGTTGGCGGGAATGGCGCCGCAGTTCACCGCCAGGAAGGGCTTGCCGGCCCGGCCAGACAGCGCATGCAGGGCCTGCGCGGCCAGTTCCTTGCCGGTGCCGGTTTCGCCGGTGACCAGCACCGGCAGATCCACCGGCGCGAATTTGTGCAGGGCCGCGCGCACGGCCAGCACGCGCGGGCTGTCACCGATCAGGGCCGGCAGGCCACCGCCATCGCAGGCGCGCGCCGGGTCGCTGGTGTCAGCGTCGGCCTGGCGCCGCATGGTGGACACCAGCGCGCCCAGTTCCAGCGGCAGGGTGAACTGGTTCTGGCAGGCCAGCAGGACGTCGGTCCAGGCAGGGGGAGGGCTGTGCACGTCCGCCGGCAGCACCGCCAGCCAAGGCAGGTGCTGGTGCTGCTGCACCCAGGGCAGCAGTGCCTGCAGCGCGTCCAGATCGAGGTGGCGCAGGTCGATCACTGCCACCAGATGGTCACGACCGCGCAGGCCGACGGCCATCGCCGGCCCGGGCGCCACGCAGCGCAGCTGCCAGCCGGCGGCGGCCAGCGCGCCACGCTCGGACGCGTGCGGCTGTCCGAACCAGATCACGCAACGTGATGGAATTTCCAGGCTTGCTGCCATTCCTTTCCCCCCGGCACGCAGACAGCGCGGGCGGGGTCTGGCTGGGTATCCCGGCATGCCGCCCCACGCCGGGTTACGCAGGCCGCGGGCTGGCGGCCGGCCGCGGCCCAACGGACCGTGACATCAAGCACCAACGCACGGGGCGACGGCCAGCGGCCAGCGGCGCGGCCACGAAAAAGCCGCTGCAGGGCAGCGGCTCGGTCGTTCAGGCGGTGACGGTGCGGGCGGCGGTCAGAGATCGACCCGGCGCGCCTGCATGAACTTGTTGCCCCAGTAGCCGCTGAGCAGGGTGTCCACGCGCACGTCCTTGCCGGTGCTCGGGGCGTGCAGGAAGCGACCTTCGCCCACGTAGATGCCAACATGGTCGACCCGACCCTTGCGGCCGAAGAACACCAGATCACCGGCGGCCAGCGAGGCGCGGTCGTTGATCAGCTGGGCGTTGTTGTCGTGGGCCATTTCGCGCGAGACGCGCGGCAGTTCGATGCCCAGTGCCGAACGGAACACGTAGCCCACCAGACCGCTGCAGTCGAAGCCGCTGTCCGGGTTGCTGCCGCCCCAGCGGTACGGGGTGCCCAGCAGGGTCATCGCGCGGCGCAGCAGCGACTGCACCTTGCCGTTGTCGGCTTCACTGCCGACCACGACGCTGCCGTTGGCGGCGCTGCTGGTGTCGTAGTTGGCAAGCAGGCGGCTGAGATCGCCAGCGACCATGGCCGAGCGGTCCATCAGCGGAATGGTGTCGTTGGCAGCCAGGTGCGGCAGCAGGGCGGCCAGGGTGGCGCTGGCGGCGGCGTCGGCGCGGCTGCGCTGGGCGGCCGGTTCGGCCTTGGCGGCCGGCTTGGCAGTGGCTTCCACGGAAGCCGGTGCCGGTGCGTCGGAACGGTTCGGAGCGGTCTGCGCCCAGGCCGGAAGGCTGGAGAGGCAGAGTGCCAGGCCCAGCAGCAGCGGGCGGGCACGATGTGAAGGAACGGCGGTCTGGCCTTGGCCTTGCAGGTCGTCAGTCGTCACGCGTCGGTCACAGAAAAAAAACGATGGGGCATCATGCCCTGTAAAAGCCGCGATAAGTTAAAAATTCCGTTATAAAATCGTTATTTACAGTGTGATGCGCGTCACAGTTTTGAACATAGCGCCTGTTCAGTTTAGCGAAGGACGCGTTTCGCTCCTGTGTAGTGGTCTTTCCAGTAGGGACCACTGAGCGAATCCAGACGCACCGTGCCGCCGGTGCTGGGCGCGTGCACGAAGCGGCCTTCGCCCACGTAGATGCCCACGTGGGTCACGTTGCCGCGACTGCCGAAGAACACCAGATCGCCGGTGGCCAGGCGCTGCGGGTCGATCCTCGGGCCCTGCACCGCGGCCAGGTCGCGCGAGGTGCGCGGCAGCTTCACGTCGACCATTTCCCGGTACACGTAGGTGACCAGGCCGCTGCAGTCGAAGCCCGAATCGGGGGTGTTGCCGCCATAGCGGTAGGGCGTGCCGACCAGGCTGATCGCGCGCATCAGCACCGAATTGGCGGCCTCGGGGTTGTCCGGCGTGGTCGCCGGCCAGTGCGCCGAGGGCGGCGGCGGGGCGGGGCGGGTGGCCTTGCCGCCGCCGCAGGCGGACAGCAACAGGGGCAGGGCCAGCAGCAGGGCGGGCGCGAAGAGCCGGCGCGGGCCGGACGAAACTGGCGTGATGTGCATGATCTCCGGATAATGCGCCACCTTGGATTGGCCGTCATGATGGCGGCGTCCCCGCCGGGCGACAACCCGCCCCAACCCGCCTGCCTTCGGCAGATCCAGACAGAGTTGCGCATGAAGATCGAAAAAGACCGCGTTGTCCGCTTCCACTACACCGTTTCCGAAGTCGGCCAGGCGCCGATCGAGTCGTCCAAGGACCGCGGCGAGCCGCTGGCGATCCTGATCGGCCACGGCAACATCATCCCGGGCCTGGAAAACGCCATGATGGACCAGGAAGCCGGTGCGACCTTCAGCGTCGACGTGACCGCTGCAGATGCCTACGGCGAACGCCGCGAAGGCCTGTCCCAGCGCGTGCCGAAGAAGCATTTCGGCAACGCCAAGCTGGCCCCGGGCCAGCAGGTGGTGCTGCAGACCAACTTCGGCCCGCGCGCGGTCACCGTGCAGAAGGTCGGCATGAGCGTGGTAGACGTTGACCTGAACCACCCGATGGCCGGCAAGGACCTGCACTTCGACGTGGAAATCGTCGAAGTGCGCGAAGCCGGCAAGGAAGAGATCGAACACGGCCACGTGCACGGCGACGGCGGTCACCAGCACTGATCGCAGCACGATCGTGATGCCAGCAACGGCCCGCTTCGGCGGGCCGTTGTGTTTCCGGACCAGGCCGCGGGCAGACCCGCAGTGCGCCCGGCAGCGGCATAATGACGGACCTGCCCACCGGATGTTCCGTGAACGCCGCACTTCCTTCCCTGCAGCCGGTCCCCTCCGGCGAACGCATCGCCGTGCTGGATGTGCTGCGCGGGGTGGCCCTGCTGGGCATCCTGCTGATGAACATCGAGGCCTTCGCCGGCCCACTGGAGCTGGCCTTCACCGGCATCGACACGCACTGGCAGGGCATCGACTACTGGGCCGATGCGTTCGTCTACGTGTTCGTGCAGGGCAAATTCTTCACCCTGTTCTCGCTGCTGTTCGGTGCCGGCTTCGCGGTCATGGCCCAGCGCGCCGAAGCGGCCGGCCGTGACTTCGCCCCTTTCTACCTGCGCCGCAGCGCGGGCCTGCTGCTGATCGGGCTGTGCCATGCGCTGCTGGTCTGGTCCGGCGACATCCTGGTGCTGTATGCGCTGGCGTCGCTGCCGCTGCTGGCCTGTCGTGAAGCCCCGCGCAGCTGGCTGCCCTGGATGGGAGCCACGGTCTATCTGGGCGGGGTGCTGCTGATGCTGCTGGTGGGTGCCATCGTGTCGATGGCCACCCCGCATGACGTGCAGAAGATGCTGGCCGACGCCCAGCAGAGCATCGACCAGCAACGCCTGGTGTACGGGCAGGGCAGCTGGCTGCAGGCCAATGGCCAGCGCCTGCACGAGTTCGGCGTGGCGCTGGGCGGCATGATCATTTCCGGGCCGCAGGTACTGGGCATGTTCCTGCTCGGCAGCTGGTTCGCCAGCAGCGGTGCATTGGCCGCACCGGAACGTTTCCCGCGCCTGTACGCACTGCTGCGCTGGGTCGCACTGCCGCTGGGCCTGCTGCTGACGCTGGCCGGCACGTACTGGAAGCCCTACCTGCAGCCCGGCGCCTACGATCTGCCCACCACCGCCGCCATGGCCCTGGTGGCGATAGGCGCGGTGCCCATGTGCCTGGGCTACCTGGCGTGGATCGTGCGTTGGCGCGTGGCCCTGCGCGGCCTGGCCGCGGTGGGGCGCATGGCGCTGACCCATTACCTGCTGCAGTCGCTGTTGTGCACGCTGCTGTTCTACCACTATGGGTTGGGTGCGTTCGAGCAGGTGCCGCGCGCCTGGCAGCTGCTGCTGGCGCTGGCCCTGTTTGCGGCGCAGGCGGCGATCAGCCACGCGTGGCTGCGTCATTTCCGCTTCGGGCCGGTGGAATGGCTGTGGCGGGCGATGACCTACCGGCAGTGGCCGGCCATGCGCCAGGCGCGCGCGGCCGACTGACGTGCCGTATCACTCACGCTGAACCGCCGGCCTGCCATGGCATGCTGGCCGCGTGCGCGTGGCGTACCCCTGATGATGTTGTTGTTTCCCCTGACTGCGAGCGATTGCCATGAGTACTGCGCCCTTCGACTATGACCTGATCGTGCTGGGCGGCGGTTCTGCCGGCCTGGCCGGCGCGATCCGCGCCGCGCAGTACGGCAGGCGGGTGGCGCTGCTGGAACCGGGCGAGTTGGGCGGTACCTGCGTGAACATCGGCTGCGTGCCGAAAAAGGCAATGTGGCTGGCGGCCGATCTGGCCGAGCGTATCGGCCTGGCCCATGCGATGGGTTTCGACGTACCGGCACGCCCGGCGCTGTCCTGGAAGGAGCTGGTGATCCACCGCCAGGCCTATATCAGCAACATCCACAAGAGCTACCACGCGCGCCTGGACGAGACCGGCGTAGTGCGCATTCCTGCGCGCGGCCACCTGCTGGATGCGCACACCGTGGCCTGCACCGATGGCGTGCGCTACAGCGCCCAGCACATCCTGATCGCTACCGGCGCCCACCCGCAGCGGCCCGACGTGCCCGGCGCCGAGCTGGGCCTGGTATCGGATGATTTCTTCGATCTGCGCGCGGCGCCGGCCGAGGTTGCGATCGTCGGCGGCGGCTACATCGCCGTGGAACTGGCCGGTCTGCTGCAGGCACTGGGCAGCCGGGTCAGTCTGCTGGTGCGCGGGCAGCGCCTGCTGGACCGGTTCGACCACGAACTGACCGAACGGCTGGCCGAAAACCTGCGCCAGCAGGGCGTGCGCATCTGCTTCGAATTCGACCTGAAGGCACTGCAGCGCGACGACCAGCAGGTGCGCGTGGTGGGCGCGCAGGGGGCGCTGGACTGCGCGTTCGATGCGGTGTTCTTCGCTACCGGCCGCCGCGGCAACAGTGCGGATCTGGGCCTGGAGGCGCTGGGCATCGGCATCGGTGAGCACCGCCAGGTGCAGGTCGATGAATGGCAGACCACAGCGGTGCCGAGCGTGCACGCGGTGGGTGATATTGCCGGCAAGGTCGGGCTGACCCCGGTGGCGGTGGCCGCAGCGCGGCGCCTGATGGACCGCCTGTTCGGCGGCAAGCCGGAATCGAAGATGGATTATGAGACCGTCCCCAGCGTGGTGTTCTCGCACCCGCCGCTGGGCGCGGTTGGCCTGAGCGAACAGCAGGCGCGCGAGTGCTTCGATCAGGTAACGGTCTACCACAGCCGGTTCCGGCCGATGCTGCAGGCGCTGGCCAACGGCACCCAGCGCAGCCTGTTCAAGATGGTATGCGAGGGCCCGGAAGAACGCGTGGTCGGCATCCATCTGCTGGGTGAGGCCGCCGATGAGATCCTGCAGGGCTTTGCGGTGGCGGTGAAGATGGGGGCGACCAAGGCGCAGTTCGACGCCACCGTGGCGATCCATCCCACCTCGTCGGAAGAAGTGGTGTTGATGCGGTAACCCGGCTGGGTAGAGTCGAGCTTGCTCGACTGATCAACCTAGCTCGACTGAAGGACCGCGCGCAGTCGAGCAAGCTCGACACTACGGCCTGCGCCGCCCCATGCGACAATGGGCGCCCCACGATTGCCCCTGGCCGCCCCGCGCGGCCTGTTGCCGTTCCCATGTCCAGCCCGTCTTCGCGCATCGCCACCGCTTCGCCCCGCATCGCGCTGGGTGGCATCGGGCTGGCCGCAATCGGTGCCGTTGCGGCTTCCGGGAAGGCCATCATCGTCAAGCTGGGCCTGCGCCATGGCGTGGATGCGACCACGCTGCTGGCCCTGCGCATGCTGATGGCGTTGCCGCTGTTCGTACTGATGGCGCTGTGGAGCGCACGCCGCGCCGAACCGTTGTCCTGGGCGGACCGTGCGCGCGTGCTGTGGCTCGGCTTCACCGGCTACTACCTGTCCAGCCTGCTCGATTTCCAGGGGCTGCAGTACATAAGCGTGACCCTGGAACGGCTGATCCTGTACTTGAACCCGACCCTGGTGCTGCTGATCAACGTGCTGCTGGCGCGGCAGCGGCCGGGGCGCTGGCAGATCGCCGCGCTGGTGCTCAGCTACCTGGGGGTGCTGCTGGCCTTCGGCCATGACCTGCAGCGCGAGGGCGGGCAGATCATCATCGGCAGTCTGCTGGTGCTGGGCAGTGCGCTCAGCTACGCGCTGTACCTGTTCGGCAGCGGGCAGGTGGTGGCGCGCGTGGGCGCGGTGCGGCTGACCGCCTATGCCAGCTGCGTGGCCAGCGTGCTGGTGCTGCTGCACTTTGCGGTGACCCACCCGCTGCCGCTGCTGTGGCAGGCACCGGCGCCGGTGCAGTGGTTGTCGCTGGTCAATGCCACGGTGTGCACGGTGCTGCCGGTGCTGGCGATCATGCTGGCGGTGCAGCGCGTGGGTTCGTCGCTGGCCGCGCAGGTGGGTATGCTGGGCCCTGTTTCCACCATCGTGATGAGCCTATGGTTGCTCGACGAACCGATGGGGCCGGCGCAGATCGCCGGCACCGTGCTGGTCCTGCTGGGCGTGCTGCTGGTGACGCGCCTGCGGCGCTGACCCCGGAACAGGCGCGCGCGCGCATCCTGCAGGTGATCCATGCCATTCCGCCGGGCCAGGTGATGGGCTACGGCCAGGTCGCCATGCGTGCCGGTCTGCCCGGTCGCGCCCGCCTGACCGCCCGCGTGCTGGGGCAGAACGACGATCCCAGCCTGCCCTGGCACCGGGTGCTGCGTTCGGACGGCCGTATCGCCATGGCCGAAGGATCGGCGGGCTGGCGCGAGCAGGCGCAGCGGCTGCGTGCGGAAGGCGTGGTGGTCACCAATGGCCGCGTGCGCATGCCGGCGATCGACCCGGACGCCGCCCTGGACGCGGCGCTGTGGGGCCCGGCCTGAGCATCGCCGCCGGCTGAACCGGCACGCCAGCGCCGTCGCCAAACCCACACCCTGCACCGGCTATGATGGCGTTCGTTCCATGCCGGCCATCCCATGTTCCCGCGACTGCCCACCGTTACCAAGGCCCTGCTGATCGCCAACGCGATCCTGTTCCTGCTGCAGCAGCCGTTCCTGCTCGGCATGCAGACCTTTGCGCCGTTCATGCTGCAGCCCTTGCAGCAGGGCTTCGACGCCTTCTCGCCGGGCGGCAACTTCCAGCCCTGGCAGCTGCTGACCTATGGTTTCCTGCACGGCAGCTTCGGCCACCTGTTCTTCAACATGCTGGCCGTCTTCATGTTTGGTGCGCCGCTGGAACAGACCTGGGGCGAGAAGCGGTTCCTGATCTATTACCTGGTGTGCGTGGTGGGCGCCGGCCTGTGCCAGTTGCTGGTCGGCTCGCTGCTGGAAGACCCGGCGCCGGTGCTGGGCGCATCCGGCGGTGTGTTCGGCCTGCTGCTGGCCTACGGCATGCTGTTCCCGAACCAGCGGGTGATGCTGCTGTTCCCGCCCATTCCGATGAAGGCACGCACCTTCGTGATCCTGTTCGGCGTGGGCGAACTGGTGCTGGGCATGACCGGCTGGCAGCCGGGCGTGGCCCACTTCGCGCACCTGGGCGGCATGCTGTTCGGCTGGCTGCTGATCCGCTACTGGCGCGGCCAACCACCGTTCAGCAAGCGCCGCCCACCCGGCCCGCCAAAGCGCCCGAACCACCTGCGCAGCGTCAAATGATCCGAAGGATCATTTGACGCGGGTAGGTGCCGACCGTTGGTCGGCACACATTCAACCGGATCATTTGACGCGGGTAGGTGCCGACCGTTGGTCGACACGAAACCTCCGGTAGGTGCCAACCAATGTTGGCACCTACCCATGCGGACCATCTCACAGATCCTGCAGCACCACCTGGGCGGCATTGTGCCCCGGTGCCCCGGTCACGCCGCCACCGGGATGGGTGCCCGACCCACACAGATACAGACCGGGCAGGGCGCCGCGATACCCGGCCTGGCCCACCATCGGCCGCGCTGAGAACAGCTGGTTGGCGCTGAGCGCGCCATGGAAAATGTCGCCGCCAATCAGCCCGAACGTGCGCTCCAGATCCAGCGGCGACAGCACCTGCCGGCCCAGCACGCTGGCCGCGAACCCGGGTGCATGGCGATCAACGGTGGCGATCATCAGATCGGCCACGGTGTCACGGTGATCATCCCAGTGCCTGCCGCCTGGCAGCACCGGCGCCACGTGCTGGCAGAACAGGCTGGCCACGTGCTGCCCCGGCGGCGCCAGTGAATCATCCAGGGTGCTGGGAATCAGCATCTCCACGATCGGTTCGCGCGACCAGCCGTCGCGGCGTGCATCCAGCCACGCGCGATCCATGTAGTCCAGGCTGGGGGCCAGGATGATGCCCGCGCTCAGGTGTGGGCCGGGACCGGGCAGGGCACGGAAGTCGGGCAGGGCAGACAGCGCCACGTTCATGCGGAAGGTGCCCGAACCACAGCGCCACTGCGCCATGCGCTCGCGGGTGGGTGCCGGTACCTGCTGCGGTTCCAGCAACTGTTCGTACAGCAGTTTCGGATTGACGTTGGCCACCACCGCGTGGGCGCGCTCGCTGCTGCCGTCGGCCAGCACCACGCCGACCACGCGCCCGTGTTCGACCTGCAGGTGGCGCACGGCGGCATCGACCCGCAGTTCGGCGCCGGCCTCGCGTGCGGCCGCGGCAATGGCCTGGCTGATCGCGCCCATGCCACCGATCGCATGGCCCCAGGCGCCCTTCACCCCGTTGCACTGGCCGAACACATGGTGCAGCAGTACGTAGGCGCTGCCTGGCGTATACGGGCTGGCGTAGTTGCCGACGATGCCGTCGAAGCCGAACAGTGCCTTGATCGGTTCGCTCTCGAACCAGCGGTCCAGGTACTCGGCGGCCGACAGGGTGAACAGGTCCAGCAGTTCCTGCCGCAGCGCCGGGTCCAGCGCCGCCAGCTCGCGGCCAAGCCGGCCCATCTGCCACAGCGCCGGAAGCGCACGCCAGCCGGCGTCCACGCCCAGGTCGGGCGGCGCGCGCAGTGCCCAGGCGCGCAGCACGTCGGCGAAGATTTCCAGGCGGGCTTCATAGGCGGGCAGGGCCTGTGCATCGCGCGCGGAAAATTTCGCCACCTCGGCCTGGGTGCGGCCCGGTGCTGCCAGCAGGTAGCGGCCATCGGCCAGCGGCAGGAAGTTGTTCACCGGCCGCGCAACGATGCGCAGCCCGTGCTGGTGCAGCTGCAGGTCGTCGATCACTTTCGGCTGCAGCAGCGACACCGTGTACGAGGCCACCGAGTTGCGGAAACCCGGGTGGAATTCTTCGGTGACGGCGGCCCCACCCAGCACCGCGCGTCGTTCCAGCACCAGCACCCTGTGCCCGGCGCGGGCCAGATAGGCTGCGCACACCAGACCGTTATGGCCGCCACCGACGATGATCGCGTCCCAGTGGTTCATGCCTGCGCGATGGCTGCTTCGATGGTGGCGATGTCGATCTTCTTCATCGGCATCATGGCGTTGAACGCGCGTCGCGCCAGTGCCTTGTCGCTGCTGGTCACCGCGTCCATCAATACGCGCGGGCTGATCTGCCAGGACACGCCCCAGCGGTCCTTGCACCAGCCACATTCGCTTTCCTGGCCGCCGTTGCCGACGATGGCGTTCCACAGCCGGTCGGTTTCGGCCTGGTCCTCGGTCTGGATCTGGAACGAGAACGCTTCGCTGTGCTTGAACGCCGGGCCACCATTGAGGCCCACGCAGGGAATGCCGTACACGGTGAATTCCACCATCAGCACATCGCCCTCGCGGCCGTCGGGGTAGTCACTGGGCGCGGCATGCACGGCGGTCACCGCACTGTCGGCAAAGGTCTGGGCATAGAAGGTGGCCGCCGCCAGGGCGTCCTTGTCGTACCACACGCAGATGGTGTTCTTGTGGGCCATGGCCGGGCTCCGCAACGGTCGATGGCGCAGCGATAGCACGGGGCCCGTTAACACCGGATCGTGCTGCGCTGCAGGAGCGCCAGGCGGCGCGTTACCATGGCGCAATGACACGACAGGGAAGGCGCGTGAAGATCCTGGTTCTGGGTGGGTACGGTGTGTTCGGTGGGCGCTTGGTGCGGTTGCTGGCCGATCTTGCGCAGTTGGAGCTGTTGATTGCAGGCCGCAACCTGGCAGCGGCGCAGGCGTTCTGCGCGACCCATCAGGGCCAGCCGCGGGTACGCCCGCTGCAGGTGGACCGGCGGCAACTGGCCCCGGTACTGCAGGCCGAGCGCCCTGACCTGGTGGTCGATGCCTCCGGCCCCTTCCAGGATTACGGCGAGCACCGCTACAGCGCGGTGGAAGCGTGCATCGCTGCCGGCATCGATTACCTGGATTTCGCCGATGCCACCGACTTCGTGTTCGGCGTCTCCGCCTACGATGCACAGGCGCGCGCGGCCGGTGTGTACGTGCTGTCAGGGGTCAGCAGTTTCCCGGTGCTGACCGCTGCGGTGCTGCGGCAGATGGCCACGCGCATGGATATTGTGCGGGTGGAAGGCGGTATCGCGCCGTCGCCGTTCGCAGGCATCGGCCTGAACGTGATGCGCGCGGTGGTGGGCTATGCCGGTTCGCCGGTGAAACTGCGCCGGCGCGGCCGCGATGGCCACGGCGTTGGTCTGGCCGAGAGCCGCCGTTTCACCGTCGCGGTGCCGGGGCGCCTGCCGCTGCGCAACCTGCATTTTTCGCTGGTGGATGTGCCGGACCTGCAGGTGCTGCCGCCCGAACACCCGACCATGACCGATATCTGGATGGGCGCCGGCCCGGTGCCGGAAGTGCTGCACCGGGTGCTGAACCTGCTGGCCAGGGCGCGCTGGCGCTTCAAGCTGCCCTCGCTGGAACCGTGTTCGCGCCTGTTCTACACCGTGCTGAACCTGATGAAGTTCGGCGAACATCGCGGCGGCATGATCGTGCGTGCGCAGGGCACCTGCAACGGCGCGCCGGTTGAACAGAGCTGGCACCTGCTGGCCGAAGCCGATGACGGTCCCTACATTCCATCGATGGCGATCGAAGCGGTGATCCGCAAGCAACTGGCCGGTGAGCGGCCGGCACCGGGCGCGCGCGCGGCCACCCACGCGCTGGAACTGTCCGACTACGAACAGCTGTTCGTCGGCCGCACCATCCACACCGGTTTCCGCCGCGACATGCCCGGTGCCAGCCTGTACCAGCGCGTGCTGGGCGATGCGTATGCGCGATTGCCGGCCGCCGTGCAGGCGCTGCACGCGCCGGGTGCGGCGCAGCGCTGGGCGGGGCAGACGCAGGTGGAGCGCGGGCGCGGCGTGTTGTCGCGCGTGCTGGGCAGGATCTTCGGTTTCCCCGCCGCCGCTGCGAACGTGCCGGTGACGGTGCAGTTCAGCCCCGAAGCGGGCGGCGAGCGCTGGACGCGCACCTTCAACGGGCAGCGCTTCTCTTCGCTGCAGACCGAAGGCAAGGGCCGTGACGAGGCGCTGCTGGTCGAGCGCTTCGGTGCCGTGGCGGTCGCCTTGGCGCTGGTGGTGGACGGCGGACGGCTGCAGCTGGTGCCACGCAGCTGGTCGGTGCTGGGCATCCCGCTGCCGCGCGCACTGCTGCCCGGTGACCAGAGCTTCGAGTACGAGGCGGATGGACGTTTCGTGTTCGACGTGGAGATTGGCGCGCCGATCGTGGGGCGCATCGTGCACTACCGGGGCACGTTGCAGCCGGGTTGACCGGCATCCACGGGTGGCGTGGATCGACCTTTGGTACATGCGAAAAAGGCGCCCGAAGGCGCCTTTTCCGTTACTGGATCACCGCTGCATTCAACGCCAGACCTTGATCTGCTCTGCGTCGGTGCGCTGCATCGGCTGGCCGGCCTTGCAGCTGAAGGTCGCGCCGAAGGCCGGCAGGTTCGACAGCGGCCCGTTGGTGCGCCAGCGGCCCGGTGCACGGATGTCGGCTGTCAGGCGGCGCGCGGCTTCGTTCGGCGACAGCTGCTGCGGCCACAGTGCGGCCCAGGCGCGGAAGAAGCCCTGCTGCTGGGCCGGCTTAGCCTTGGGCTCCTGTGCCGTGTAGGCGGCCCAGGCCAGTTCCAGGCCAGCGATGTCGGCCAGGTTCTCTTCCTGGGTCAGCGTGCCGTTCACCTTGGCACCCTTCACACCGGGGAATTCGTAGGCGCCGTACTGCGCGGCCACGCGGTTGCCCAGCAGGGTCCAGGCGGTCTTGTCAGCGGGCGTCCACCAGCTGCGCAGCTCGCCCTTGGCATCCACCAGGGCGCCCTTGGCATCGATGGCGCGGTTCAGTTCATGGCCGACCAGGCCGCCGAAGCTGCCGAACTTGTCGGCGGCGTCGGCCTTGGCGTTGAACACCGGGCCCTGCAGGATGGCGGCGGTGACGATCAGGCGGTTCTGGGCCAGATCGTAGGCCAGCGACGGCTGCTGCGGCAGCACGTCCCAGCGGCGGTCGGCGTTGCCCTTGCCGATGCGCTTCATTTCTTCGCGGTGGCGCCAGGTGGAGGCGATCAGCATGTTGCCGCCGAACGAACCACGGCCCATCGGCTGCACGCTGTAGTCCAGGTCGCGCAGCGGGGTGCCGATCTCGATCTTCAGCGCGGCCAGCTTGGCCTGCGCTTCGGTCTTGGCCTCGGCGCTCATCCAGGTGCTGTTCTTCACCGCGTCGATCTGCACTTCACGCACCTTGTCGACGATCCACGCTGCCTGACGGCGGTCTTCGGCCGACAGGTAACGCGCGGCATATTCGCGGCCGACCATCGGGCCGGCAGCCACGTTGATGGCGTCCAGCACGCTTTCCCAGCGCTGCGGCGGCAGGGTTTCACCGCGCAGCACGCGGCCGCGGAATTCGAATTCCGCATCGCGGTAGGCCTTGGACAGGTACGGCGCCATCGAATCACCCACGCGCCAGCGCAGGTAGGCCTTCCACTGGTCCGGCTTGAGCTTGGTGACCATGCCGTCGAGCTGCTTGAACAGCTGCGGGTCGGCCAGCGAGACCAGGTCGTCGTTCACGCCCTGCGCCTTCAGGAAGGCATCCAGCTGCAGGTTGCGGTAGCGGCTGTTCAGATCCTTGGTGGAGATCGGCGCGTAGTTGTTGAACGGGTTGTTGATGCCGGCCAGCGACTGCGCATTGCGCGCCAGTTCGGTTTCCAGCGCGATGACCGACTGCGCTTCGGCATCCAGCTTGGCGGCCGGGGTGCCGGTCAGGGCCAGGATCTGCTTCACGTAGTTGCGGTAGCGGCCCATCAGGGCGACCGTGTCCGCGTCGGTGCGGGTGTAGAACGCCGGATCGGGCAGGCCCATGCCGCCCTGCATGAAGTAGCCGATGTGGCGGTCCAGCGCCTTCAGGTCCACGTCGGGGCCGAAGTTGAAGGCCACCGGAATACCGACCTGGTGCAGCGCGGCGATCGAGGCCGGTACATCCTTGGCCTTCTTGATGGCATTGATGCGGGTCAGCAGCGGGGCGATCGGGTTCGAGCCGTCCGCTTCCACGGCGGCTTCGTCCAGGCCGCTGGCCCAGAAGTCGCCCAGCAGCTTCTGCACGTTGCCCTGCGGCGCCTTCATCGAGGCGTCCAGCAGTTCACGCTGCTGCTGGCGGCTGCGGTCGACCAGCTGGCCCAGCGCGGTCGCGGCGCCGGTCTGCGGGGCCGGGTTGGCCTTCAGCCAGCTGGCGTTGGTGGCGTCGTAGAAATCGCTGCACTGGGCGCTCACGGCAGGCGCGCGCGCGGCCTTCTTCTTGGCGGCGAATGCATCGTGGGTCGGGACCAGGGTCGCCAGGCTGATGCCCAGGGCGACGGCAAGCGGACGGAAGTTGGGCATGTAGAACGAATCCATGATGGATTGAGGGCGGGCGAACTATAGCAAGCCGTGCATGGGCGCGGCATGCACGCGTCACGCGGTGTTCGCCGGGCATGGCCCGGCGCTACCGGGGGTGATGGCATGGGCGCGGCATGCACGCGTCACGCGGTGTCCGCCGGGCATGGCCCGGCGCTACCGGGGGTGATGGCATGGGCACGGCATGCACGCGTCACGCTGTGCTGCGCTTGCCCGCGGTAGTAGATCCACGCCATGCGTGGATGGCGTTGCCTGCATGGGATCCGACCCCGGAAAAACAAAGGCCCGGGACGTCCCGGGCCTTTGCAGGTCTACCGCAGCCTCAGCCGTGGCTTACCAGATCACCACCTGCTGGTCGCCGGTGCGGGCCATCGGCGAACCGGCCTTGCACTGGAACGCCGCAGCGAAGGTCGGCAGGTTCGACGGCGCACCCATGGCGCGGAACTGCGCCGGGGCGTGCGGGTCGGTGGCCAGGCGGACCTTGGCGTTTTCCGGGGTGTACTTGGTGCGCCACACGGTGGCCCAGTTGAAGAAGAAGCGCTGGTCGCGGCTGAAGCCATCGACCTTCGGGTCTTCCTTGCCGGCGCTGGCCTTCTGCAGGGCGTCGTAGGCCGTGGCCAGGCCGCCCAGGTCGGCGATGTTCTCGCCCAGGGTCAGCTTGCCGTTCACCGCCTGGCCGTCCACCTTGTACTGGTCGAACTGCTTGACCAGCTTGCCGGTCAGGCCTGCGAAGTTCTTCGAATCGCCTTCGGTCCACCAGTTCTCGAAGTTGCCGGTCGGCCCGAAGCGGCTGCCCTGGTCATCGTAACCGTGGGTCATTTCGTGGCCGATGACCGCGCCGATGCCGCCGTAGTTCAGGGCGTCGTCGGCCTTCGGGTCGAAGAACGGCGGCTGCAGGATGGCGGCCGGGAACACGATCTCGTTCTGCAGCGGGTTGTAGTAGGCGTTGACCGTCTGCGGGGTCATGCCCCACTCGGTCTTGTCCACCGGCTTGCCGATCTTGGACAGGTTGTACTGGTAGTTGAACGCGGTGGCCGCGCGCACGTTGCCCAGGTAGCTGTCACGGTTGGTCTGCAGGCCCGACCAGTCGCGCCACTTGTCCGGGTAGCCGATCTTCGGGGTGAAGGTTTCCCACTTGGCGATGGCCTTGGCCTTGGTTTCATCGCTCATCCAGGACAGGCCCTGGATGCGGTCCTTCAGCGAGGCGGCCAGGTTCTTCACCAGGTCTTCCATCTTCGCCTTGGCTTCCGGCGAGAAGGCCACCTTCACGTACAGCTGGCCGAAGGCTTCGCCGGCGTCGCTTTCAATGGTGCCCAGCACGCGCTTCCAGCGCGGCTTCTGTTCCTTCTGGCCGTTCAGGGTCTTGCCGTAGAAGTTGTAGCTTTCCTGCACGAAGGCTTCGGACAGGTACGGCGAAGCGCCATCCACGGTGTGGAAGCGCAGGTAGGCGCGCCAGATCGACGGATCGGTATCGGCCAGGGCCTTGCTCACTTCCTGGTGGAAGGTCGGGATGGCCAGCGAGAACTTCTCCGGCGCGGCGACGTTCTGCGACTTGAAGAACTCGGTCCAGCTGAAGTTCGGGGTCAGCGCGTCGGCCTCGGCCAGGGTGACCGGGTGGTAGAACAGTGACACGTCGCGCGACAGTTCTTCGCTCGACTTGGAGGCCTTTGCCAGGCGGGTTTCGAACTTGACCACGTCCTCGGCCTGCTTGGCGGCATCGGCCGCAGCCACGCCGGACAGTTCCAGCACCTTGGCCACGTGGGCCTGGTAGGCCTTCAGCTTGTCGGCGTTCTTGGCGTCGGTGTAGTAGGTGGTATCGGGCAGGCCCAGGCCGCCCTGGCTGGCGTAGGCCATGTTCATGGCCGAGTTCTTGAAGTCGGCTTCGGCGCCGAAGCCGAACAGCACGTTCTCGCCCTTGGCCGCGCTGCTGCGCAGGTAGTCGGCGATGGCGGCCTTGTCCTGCAGGCCATCGATGGCGGCCAGGTCGGCCTTCAGCGGCTCGATGCCCTGGGCGTTGATCTTGGCCTCGTCCATGCCGGTGGCCCACAGGTCACCGACCACCTTCTCAATGTGGTCCGGGTTCTTCACCTGCGCCACCTGCTCGACCAGCTGGTGCTGCACGGCCACCGAACGCTCGTCCAGGATGGTGAAGGCGCCCCAGCTGGTGCGGTCGCCCGGAATTTCGTTGGCGGCCAGCCACTTGCTGTTCACGTAGTCGCCGAAGGCGGTGCAGGCGTCCTTGCTGGCGTCCAGGTCACCGGGCTGGAAGGCGTTGTAGGCCGGCAGCTTGCTCTCGTCCAGCTTGTAGGCAGTGGCGGCTTCGGTGGCGGCCGGCGTGGAGGCGGTGGCGTCCTTTGCCGGGGTATCAGTCTTGCCGCAGCCGACCAGCGCGGCCGAAACGGCCAGGGTCAGCAGCACGATCTTGGGAGTACGGGTCACTTGAATGGCCTCCAGGCCGAGTGAGTCAGGGAAAGGCCGCATGGGCGGCCGTGGGCCGAACAATACGCCTGCGGCCCGGCCTGCAAGGGTGTCGAAGGTCATGGCCGATTGCAAACCCGCCAGCCGTTGGCCGGACCGCCAGATACGGAAAAGGAAAGGGCGGCTTGCGCCGCCCTTTCCGGGTACTGCCTTGCAGCGCTATCAGAACTTGTACGAGGCGCCCATGTAGAAGTAGCGGCCCACGTTGTCGTACAGCGCCGAACCCACGTCCGAACCGAAGTAGTTCACCGGCGGATCCTTGTCGAAGGCGTTGTCGATGCCCAGGTACACGTCGATCTTGTCGCCCGGGAAGCGATAGCCGAACTGGAAGTTGTTGTACACGTAGGAACCGTTGCGGATCGGGCTCTGCGAACCGGGGTTGCTGTTGTAGCTGTCCGGGGTCACGCGCAGGTTGCCGTCCACGTAGGTCATGTCCCACGACGCACGCCACTGGCCCAGCGAGTACTTGGTCTGCAACTGGGCGCGCCAGCGCGGATCGGTCACGTAGGTGACGTACTCGGTGTATTCATCCGGGAAGTCCTGGAAGGCCCATTCGCGGGACTGCAGCAGACGGGTACCAACGAAGCGCACCACGGTATCGCCACCGGCCAGCTTGAAGCGGTAGTCCATTTCCAGGTCGACACCGATGCGGCGCGAGCGGGCCAGGTTTTCGTTCAGCGCGGTCCAGCGGGTGATCGAGTACTCGGGGAAGGCGCGGCCCGTGGCGTCGGTGAAGCCGCCAACCGGCGCACGCACGATCTGGTCACAGAACGCGTTGCCCACGCCCCCCGGCGAATCGACGCAGCGGGTCGCGTTGGTCTGCGCGTTCACTGCACCGATGGCGTCCTTCAGGTTGATGTTCCAGTAATCGATCGACATGCCGAACCCTTCCAGGAACTCCGGCTGCCACACCAGGCCGTAGGTGAAGCTGCGAGCGCGCTCGGGCTTCAGGTCCGGGTTGCCGCCGCTCACGCCGGGGCGGCTGGCGGTGTAGGTGTCGACCCAACCCACCGGAATGCCCAGCGCCGAGCAGTTGGCCTGGCGCAGCGCCGGGTCCTTGGCGGTGGACGGACGGTTGCTGTTGGTCACCAGGTAGTTGCAGGGGTCGGCGACGGTGGCGAAGTTCTCGCTCTGCGGGTTGTACAGTTCACCGATGCTCGGTGCACGCACGGCCTGCGAAAGGGTGCCGCGGGCACGCAGCGACGGGATGATGGTCCAGTCCAGACCGACCTTCCAGGTGGTGGTCTTGCCGATGCTGCTGTAGTCGGACCAGCGACCGGCGGCATCCATGGTCAGGTTGTAGATACCCGGGATGTCGGCCAGCAGCGGCACGGTGGTTTCCACGAACGCTTCACGCACGTCGTACTTGCCGGCGCGGTTGGGAATGGCGTTGAGGAAGGTCAGGCCCTGTGCGGCCAGCGGATCGGTGATTTCGCGGCTCTTCTCGCGGCGGTATTCCACGCCACCGGCCACGCCCACATCACCGGCCGGCAGGCTGAACAGCGAGCCGTTGGCAACCGATGCGCTGAACACGCTCTGCTGGATGCGCGAGAAGTTGTACGAATTGACGTTCATCCAGTCGCGTGCGGCCTGCGTTACCTGGCCATTGCCCAGCACGCTGAACGGAACGCATCCATCACGGCCGAATGCCGAGTAGACGCGGCCGGTGTGCGGATTGATGGCGTTCGGATTCAGGGTGGTGCGGCAGGTGACCTGGCCGGTGGCCGGGTCGATCACCGCGTCCAGACCCGCCTGCCAACGCTCGTTGATGCGGTTGTTCAGGTTCCAGCGCTTGACCTCGCTCTGGCCCCAGTTGCCGTACACATCGTAGGTCCAGTTTTCGCTCAGGTTGCCTTCCATGCCGAACACGAAGCGCTGGGTGTTGCGCTCCACGTGCTCGCCGCGCTGGCCGGCATCGACGTTGAAGCGGTTCAGCGTGAGCGACGAGGCGCCGTTGGCCAGCATCAGCGCACGCAGTTCCGGCGACACGAATGCGTTGTCACGCTGGATGCGGATGGTGGTGTCGAACGACGGCTGCGCCAGGAAGTCCGACTCGGTCTCGGTGTACTTGCCTTCGAAGTACAGGCGGTGGTTGTCGGTCAGATCGAAGTTGACGATCGTGTTCACGCTCTTGCGATCGAACTCCGGCTGCAGGTCAGCCACGGCGTTCAGGTCGGCGAAGTCGCAGTTGGTGCAGCTGCTGTTGCTGACGACGATGCCGTCGTAGCGCTGCTTGCGGAACGTGCCGTCCGGGTTGAACTGGTAGCGGTTGCCCCAGGTGGCCGGATTGGTGGCACTGAAGGTGCCCAGGGTGAACGTACCGCCGTAGGAGATCGAGTGGTTGCCGCCCGGGCCGCTCAGCACGGTCTGCGGGTTGCTTTCGCTCGGCGGCTTGGACGAGTCGTAGTTCGGGTTCGGAACCGAGACCAGGTACTCGCGGCCGATCGCACGGTCGGTACGCACGAAGCGGTCCTGCTTGCTGTATTCCAGCGCGATGGCGGCGTTGCCGCGGCCACCGGCGAAATCGGTACCGGCCGACACGCTGACGAACGAGCGGTTGAAGCCGCCTTCATCGGCCATGCCGGTCTGGCCACGGATTTCAGCGCCGTCGAAGGACTTCTTCATGATGAAGTTGACCACGCCGGCCACGGCGTCGGCGCCGTACACGGCCGAGGCGCCACCGGTGATGACTTCCACGCGCTCGATCCATTCCACCGGAATGGTGTTCACGTCCACCGAGGTCGAACCGGAGGTCGCACCCACGTGGCGGCGGCCGTTCACCAGCACCAGCGTGCGCGAGGTGCCCATGCCGCGCAGGTCCAGCAGGCCTACGCCGGCGGTACCGATGAAGCGGGTGGAGTTGCCCAGCGTGTAGCTCGGGGTCAGCGCCGGCATGCGGGTCATCAGGTCGCCGATGTTGTTCGCGCCGGTGGCGCGGATTTCTTCGGCGGTGATGGCCGTCACCGGTGACGGGGTGACGAAGCCGGTGCGCGCAATACGCGAGCCGGTCACGCTGATGCGATCCAGATCGACCGGGTTGGAACCCGGGGTGGCTTCCTGTGCCAGGACGGGTGCGGCGGCGGCGAACATCAGGCCGGCCAGCAGTGCATTGGTCAGCGGGTGGCGACCGGGCAAGCGATGGTGCGTCATCAAGTGAATCCCCCTAAGAAGTGTGAAACGCCAGACTTCCCTGCCGACGTTCTGCAAATGTTCATGCGTCATCCTGACGTCACCGGAACCTAACACGGTCTTAACGAGAAATGTACGGTTGTGTCACAAGAGTTTGCTAAATCAGTCAGTTCGACACACAAAACTGCAACAAATACAGCGCCTTAGTCTCAGTTTCCTTTGCAACTTCTGGCGGCCTGAGTGGACGATGAATGGGGCTATCGGCTTAACAATGCGCAGCCGGCCGGGTGCTGGCCTGCGGTGGCATGACCGCCAGGCAAAAAAAGACCCCGCCGAAGCGGGGTCTCCAGTCAACGCGTTGTGGCTGTGGCTTACTTCGCGCCGAAGTCGTACTTGGCCTGCACGTAGATCGCACGCCCGTAGGCGCTGTACAGGTAGTTGTTGTACGGCTGGCCGCTGGTGCCGGCGTAGCTGTAACGCTGGTTGTCAGGCAGCTTGTTGAACACGTTGTTGACCATCAGCGACAGGGTCAGGTTGTCCATCGCGCGGTAGTTCACGCTCAGGTTGTAGGTGGTGTAGGAACCCCACTTGCCGGCCTTGTAGCCCGAGCTGTGCACGTAGTCGTAGCCGTTGCCCAGGTAGGCCATGTAGTTCGGCGTCTTGCCGATGTAGTTGGCATACAGGGTGGTGGTCCACTTGTCCTTGGCCCAGGCGATGGAGCCGTCGGCGCGCACCTTGGCGTAGGAATCGTAGATCCACATCGCGTAGGGGTCACGCAGCAGGTCCAGGTACTCGTCGCCCGGCTGCGGCTGCAGTTCGCGCTTGAGCATGTTGGTGTAGTTGCCCGAGAACTGCAGCGAGCCGAAGCGACCGATGTCCTGCACGTACTTGAAGCTGGCCGTCAGTGCCTGCAGGTTCTGCCGCGCGACGTTCATCTTCGGCGTGTAGATTTCATCCAGCACGCCCGAAGCATCGCGGGTGATCCAGTCGCTCACGTTCTGGCAGCTGGCCGAGGTGTTGTTGGTCTGGCCGTTGCGGCAGTAGTACTCGGCCAGCAGCAGCTGGTCGGAACTGAGCGTGTTGACCTCGTTCTCGATCTTCCAGTTGTAGTAATCCAGCGACACCGACAGGTTGTTGATCGGCGCCCAGACCACGCCCGCGTTCCACACGTCGGCGGTGATCGGTTCCAGGTCCGGGTTGCCGGACTGGGTGCCGAACACCGACACGCTGTCGTACGGGCAGCCGGTGGTGTTGGCCGGGTCATAGCCCAGCTGGCCGCAACGGTAGTAGTCGGTGGAACCGTTGGCGTAGTAACCGCTCACGCCCTGGAAGGCATCGGACAGGGTCGGCGCGCGGAAGGCGGTGCCGTACTTGCCGCGGAACAGCAGGCTTTCGATCGGACGGAATTCCAGGCCCACGCTGTAGGTGGCCTTGTCGATGGTGTTGCCACCGATCTTGAAGGCGTCATAGCGGCCCGAGCCGGTCACGGTGAGCGAGTCGAGCAGCGGCAGGCGCAGCTCGCTGGTCACCGCGTAGCTGCTGCGGTGGCCGGCACCGGACACCGCCGTGGTGCCCCACACGCTGCCATCGACCAGGCGGGCATCGGGGGTGTAATCCCAGCCTTCGCTGCCGCCTTCCACCACCACCGCGAAGCCGGCGTCACCGCCGGGCAGGCTGAACAGCGAACCGTTGGTGACCTGCGCGCGCAGCAGGTTCTGCCAGGTGCGGCTCTGGCTGTAGGTGTAGCCGGTGAAGCTCTGGAAATCACCCGACGGCAGCGGCGAGTAGAACGCATCCCAGTCCGGGCTGTAGATGTTGTAACCCGTGCTGGTGGTGCCCAGCACCGGGCCCAGCACTCGGGTTTCGAAGTAATCGTTGATCGGGTCGGCCCAGCGCACGAAGTTGCGCTCGGTCAGCTTGTACTCGCCGCGGGTGAAGCTGGCGCTGTAATCCCAGTTGCCCGCCGTACCACGGCCGCCCAGGGTGACCTGGTAAGCCTTGTTGCGGTCGGTGTTCATGATGTCGCGGTAGCCGGCGCCGCCGATGTCCTCCGGCGCGAACACGCGCTGCAGGTTCATGTACTGGCCGCTGTCCTGGTCGTAGAAGCGACCCCAGCCGGAGGAGGTGCCCCACCAAGTGTAGTTCGAACCGGTGGCGTACTTCACTTCTTCCAGGCTGTACAGCGCATCGCCGAACAGCTGGAAGTTGTCATTCACATCGAAGGTGGCCGAGCTGTAGATCTGCCCGCTTTCCTTGCCGTTCTTGATGGTCTTGTAGCCGGTGCCGTAGACCGAGCCGCAGGCCTGGCCGGTGGGGCGGGTGCCCAGCACCGTGGTGCCGCCGAACTGGCCGGCCACGTCGGCGCACAGATCCGGGTCCATCATCGCGTAGCGGTTGCTGTTGGCCGGCAGCAGCACCAGGAAATCGTTGGACACGTACTGCGGGCTGTAACCATCGGGGTTGTTGACCTTGGTCAGGTCACGCTGGTAACCCCAGATCGGGCTGGTCTTTTCGTACTGCACGTTCACCAGCGCGTTGAAGCGGTCATCCTTGGAATTGAAGCCGTGCGCCGCACTGAAGCGGAAGCTGTTGCCGCCGCCCTCGGTGTAGGCACCGCCGCGCACGCTCACCGTGCCGCCGTCCATGCGTTCCTTCAGGATGATGTTGACCACACCGGCAATGGCGTCCGAACCGTACAGCGAGGACTGGCCGCCGGGCAGGATCTCGATGCGCTCGACGATGTCGATCGGGATGCCGCTGATGTTGTTGAACGTATCGCTGCCGTTGTACAGCGCCGGATACGAAAGCATCGGGCGGCCGTTGATCAGGTACTTGGTGTAGCCCGGGCTGAGGCCGAACATGCCAGCCGCTTCAGCGCCCTGGGTGAACGAGGCCGAGGTCTGGCCGCCCTGCAGGCCGCCGGTGGACAGCGAGGACTGCTGCAGCACATCGGCCACGCTGGTGAAGCCGCGGGTCTGGATGTCTTCGGCAGTGACCGTCAGGACCGGGGTGTGGTTCTCGATCTCGGTCTGCGGAATCAGCGAGCCGGTAACCGTCACGCGGTCCAGCTGGGTGGTGGCGCCGTCCTGCGCCGCGGCGGCGCCGCTGGCCAGCAGGGTGCCGATCAGGGCGAGAGTCAGTGGGTGACGCGAAAACGCATTGCGGTGGCTGTGCATGAAGGATCCCCATCGAAACAGATCAAGGCGGTGTCATCCATGACGGCTTTAAAGTGCTTTCAGTTGCATTCCATTCATCTCGACCGTAACACGGCTTTAACAAGCCCCACACGTGTCTGTCACAGCCGTTCGGCAGGGACGTCTTGAAAACGTTTTATCAATCAATGACTAAGCGGATTATTTGGAAGTATGTCAATTTGTTGCGGTGCGCAATACTGTGTTGCGGCTTCGATAAAAGGCATGTATATCAATGGCTTGCGCATGGCGCCACGCGTGCGCCCGCCGTCGCCAGGGAGCCGGGTCCGGCCCAGCTTGTATGATGGCCGGCTCTCAATTCAGATCTCTTCGGAGTCCGCAGTGAACAGTCAGACCCGCCGTCCCCATGCCAGCCAGGTCCAGAAGGGCCTGACCCCGCATGCGCGCATCCGCAACGTGATCGCGGTGGGCTCGGGCAAGGGCGGGGTGGGCAAGTCCACCACCTCGGTGAACCTGGCCGTGGCGCTGCAGCAGCTGGGCGCACGCGTGGGCGTGCTCGATGCCGATATCTATGGCCCCAGCGTGCCGGCCATGCTGGGCCTGTCCGGTCGCCCGGAAAGCCCGGACAACAAGAGCATCGAACCGATGCGCGCGTTCGGCGTGGACACCATGTCCATCGGCTACCTGGTGGAAGACGAGACGCCGCTGATCATGCGCGCACCGCGTGCCACTGCAGCGCTCACCCAGTTGTTCGAGGACACGCTGTGGGATGACCTGGATTACCTGCTGATCGACCTGCCGCCGGGCACCGGCGACATCCAGCTGACCCTGGTGCAGAAGATTCCGCTGGCCGGTGCGGTGATCGTCACCACCCCGCAGGACATCGCCACGCTGGATGCGAAGAAAGCGCTGAAGATGTTCGAGAAGGTCGAGGTGCCCGTGCTCGGCGTGGTCGAGAACATGGCCGTGCATACCTGCAGCAACTGCGGGCATGTGGAGCACCTGTTCGGTGAAGGCGGCGGCGAGCGCATGGCCGCGCAGTACGGTGTGCCGCTGCTGGGCTCGCTGCCGCTGCAGATCGATATCCGCGAACAGGGCGATGCGGGTACGCCGATCACCGCCGCACAGCCCGATTCGGCCACCGCCCAGGCCTACCGCCAGGCCGCGCAGCGGTTGATCGAGGAAGTGGGCAAGCGCCCGCGCGGTGCCATCCCGATCCTGTCTTCGCTGCTGTAAACCTGCAGGTCTTCGCGCAGAAACAGAACCGCCGGCGCAAGGCCGGCGGTTCCATGGGTTCAACACCTGGGGTACGGCTTACCAGTCGTACTGCACCTGGAAGCGCACGTAGCGCGGGTCGTTGAAGTACTTCGGGGTGTTGTAGTTGTAGTAGGTACGGATGGTCGGTGCCGAGCTCGGGCGACCGTACTTGGTTTCGTACACCTGCACTGGCTTGATGTTGTTGAAGGCATTGAGCACCGACACCTGCATGCTCAGGCCTTCCAGCCAGTTGGGCGTGTAGGTGATGTTCGGGCTGACCGTGAACTGCCACGGCGTGCGGCCCGCGCTGCCGACCTTGGCGATATCGTCGGTGCCCTGTTCGCAGGTGTGGAATACGCCGTTGTAGCCGTATTCGGTGTCGAAGCTGCCCCAGCCGCCGCCCAGGCAGCTCTTGGGGGCGCCGGACTGGGCCAGCACGTTCACGCCCACCGACCACTCATCGGTGAACTTGAAGCCACCGTACAGCTTGAAGCTGTGGCGATGGTCGTTGAACAGATAGCCGTTGGCGCCGTACATGATCTCGGCGAAGTCGAAGTCCGAGGTCGTGCCGGTATCGTCCTGGCCGTTGGTACTCTTGACCAGGCCCTCGTAGTTGCCTTCCAGCTTCGACCAGGTGTAGGACAGGCTGGCATACCAGCGCTCAGTCTGCTTGTCTGCGCTGAGGGTCACCGCCTTGTAGCTGCGCTTGGCCTTCGGGCCCAGGGTTGCACCCGGCACCGTAATGTCGTCCACGCTGCCATCGCCGTCCACGTCCAGGGTGACGTTCAGATCGCTGCCCGGGTTGTAGATCCAGCAGCCCGGCAGGCCTTCGGGCACTGTCCACGGGTCGGACCAGTTGGACAGGTCGTAGCCCGCCGCCACCGCCGCGTTGTACAGCGAACGCGAATCGCAGGTGTCATCGATCACGTTGTTGATACGGCGGTAGGTGGCCTTGATGCCCACGGTCCAGTCGTTCAGGAAATCGATCGACGAGCTGATCTGCTGCTGGTAGCCCAGGATCACTTCATCCTGGGTGTACGGCTTCAGGCCACGCGAGGCCACCGCACGCGGATCCGGGGTGGCACCGCTTTCGCCATTGATCACCGAATCGTAGGCGCCGTCCTCGTAGCTGCCGGTGATGATCGGCGAGCCATTCGGGTTCACGCCGCTGTAGGTGAAGTATTCGTCCAGGTAATAGGACGCGCTGGCCGCGCGCAGTGCCACGTTGGCCGCGATGGGCAGCGAGTAGCGGCCGACCGAGGCAAACAGCTTGCTGCGGCCATCGCCCAGGATGTCCCACGAGAAGCCGGCGCGCGGCTGCCAGATGTCATCCTGCTTGACGAAGGAGATGCCGTCGGAGTTCTTGTTGTCGAACGAATCGTTGCGGATGCCCGCGTACAGCATGAAGTTCGGCGTTATCTGCCAGTTGTCCTGCAGGTACCACGACTGCTGCTTGATCTTGATCGAACCACCGTTGCGGAAGTTCACCCGCTCGGCGTAGTCGTCTTCCAGGTACCACAACGCACCGCCCGAGTACGAGGTGCCCTGCACCGAGGTCCACTTCTCGTCGCTGTAGCCGAAGCCGATCTTGTGGTCGCCCAGCTGCCAGTCGAAGTCCAGGCGGGTGCCCTTGCGTTCGTTGCTGCCGCCGAAGATGCCAACCGTGCTGGCCACGGCGCAGCCGATGCGACGGCCGGTGCCGCCGGTCTCGGTACGGTAGTCCAGCACGTAGGGGCAGCTGCCTTCAGGGCTGTTGATGTCACCGTTGTAGGTGCCCATCACGCCATCGGGGCTGATCGTGTGCTCCGAACTGCGGTTGCGCATCTGCCCATACTGGACCGAGGCGGTCAGGTTGTCGGTCAGGTAGCTGGTCCACTTGAACACGTCGGTTTGGCCGCCGGTCTTGCCCACCAGCTCGCCCAGGTAGCTGGTCTTGGCCGGCTCGCCGCCGCTGCTGGCATCGTCGTAGGCGGCGTTGTAGTAGTCGTAGTTGTAGCGACGGCTGTTGTCGAAGCCGGTGTATTCCAGGTGGTTGCTTTCGTTCAGGTACCAGTCCAGCTTCAACAGCCAGTACGGGGTCTTGGACTCGTAGTCGTAGGCGGTGGTGGACAGCGCCGCAGCGCTTGGCGGCCGGCCGTTGGTGGTGTACTGCGAGCCACGATTGCTGTAGCTGCCGGTCTTGGAATTGCTGAACTGGCCCATGGCGAACACGAACAGCTTGTCTTCGATCAGCGGGCCGCCGGCCCACACGCTGTAGACGTTGGAACTGCTGCTGTTGCGATCGTAGGAGCGGAAGATCGAGCCGTCGTTGTAGTAGGTGTCCGGCTCGTTCTCGCGCAGCGAATCCGGTGCACCGGTCCAGCTGAAGCCGCCCTTCCACTCGTTGGTGCCGCGCTTGACGTTGACGCTGGTCACGCCGCCGGTGGAGAAACCGTACTGCGCGCCGTAGCCGCCGGTCTGCACGTCCAGCTGGTCGATGGCCTGGTACGGCACCTCGGAGAACGACAGGCTGTCGTACAGATTGGTGACGTTGAAGCCGTTGACGTAGTAGCTGTTTTCCGCCGCCGAGGCGCCGCCGAACGACGCCGGACCGAAGTAGCCACTGGCCGCGACGGTGCCGGGGGTGAGCAGCGAGATGCTGGTGATGTCACGCGCCACCGGCAGCGAGTTGAGCTTGTCGGCGGTGAACGTGGTGCGCGATTCAACGCTGCCCAGGTCGATGGTGTTGGCCGCGCCCAGGGCGCGCACGTTCACCGTATCCAGCGAGGTGGCCGCACTGCCGTTGGTGCTGGCGAAGGTGGTGACCGACGACTGGCCGGCAACCACGGTCACGCGGGTGGTGGCGGTGGGCGTGCCATTGCTGACCGTGGTGACCTCGTAGGTGCCGGTGGGCAGCTGCGAGACGCGGAAGCGCCCATCGGCGCTGACGTTCACTTCGCGGGTGGCGCCGGAGGACAGGCTTTTCACCTGCACCTTGTCGGCTGCGGTGGCGCTGCCGATGATGTCGCCGGAGGTGCTCTGTGCGTAGCTGGTGCCGGCCAGTGCGCTGAGCATTACCGCCAGAGCGGTGCGCTTCAGGCTGCGCCGTTTGTTGTTCACAGTCATCGTGTTCCTTGGCTGGAGAGCGGGGACGGATACCGCGTTGAGTTGCCTGAACGGGCTGTTCAGGCTGAATGGAAACGTAACGAGCACGTCTTCTTCACGCAACATTACTGCGGCACTGCAACACGCCAAGGTCCGGAAATACCTGTGCAACACCTTGAAAATACAGGTGATTTCAATTTGTAACGAAATGTCTCGAATGGCCTTGCGGTACTGGCGGACACGACATATTCGTGCTAAGTGAAAATATATGGGAGAATAAGTATCACTTGTTAAGCGTCGTTCGCGACGCGCGCCCGCCGTGGCCGCCATGCGGAGGCGGGCTGTAGAATCGCCGCCTCGGGTGGCGTCCCGAATTTCTCGATCAACCAGGACAAAGCATGAGCATCAAGAGTGACCGTTGGATCCGCCGCATGTCCGAGCAGCACGGCATGATCGAGCCCTTCGAGGCCGGGCAGGTGAAGCAGGCCAACGGCGAGCGCATCGTCAGCTATGGCACGTCCAGCTACGGCTACGACGTGCGCTGCTCGCGCGAGTTCAAGGTGTTCACCAACATCAACTCCACCATCGTCGATCCCAAGCACTTCGACCCGGGCAGCTTCGTGGACATCGTCGGCGATGAGTGCATCATTCCGCCCAACAGCTTCGCGCTGGCGCGCACCGTCGAGTACTTCCGCATCCCGCGCGACACCCTGGTGGTGTGCCTGGGCAAGAGCACCTACGCGCGCTGCGGCATCATCGTCAACGTGACCCCGCTGGAACCGGAATGGGAAGGGCACGTGACCCTGGAATTCAGCAACACCACGCCGCTGCCGGCGCGCATCTATGCCAACGAAGGCGTGGCGCAGATGCTGTTCTTCCAGGCCGCCGCCGATGACGTCTGCGAGACGTCCTACAAGGATCGTGGTGGCAAGTACCAGGGCCAGACCGGCGTGACCCTGCCGCGCACCTGAGCGCACGGGTCATTGCGTATCGGTAGCGCCGGGCCATGCCCGGCGTTGGGGAATTCGCCGGGCATGACCGCCCGGCGTTCTCTTATTTGCCGCGCCCGAACAGCATGGCGATGCCCACGCCCACCAATGCCACCGGCCACCAGGTCAGCAGCAGCTTGGACAGGTTCAGATGCGTCCAGCCCAGGTTGCTGGCAAGCATGAACAGGCCGATCAGGATCAGCAGGATGGCGGCGACGAGGTTGAATCGCATCGGGTCGGCACTGTCTCAGGAGTGGGCCGGATATCCTAGCCGTTCCTTCCAGTAGGCGACATGCTGGTCCAGTGCCGCCGGCTCGTAGCGGTGGGCCGGGCCGCTGCCCCAGACCGGGCCGGGCCAGGCCGGATCACCGTCGTGGCGGCCAATCACATGGAAATGCAGCTGGCGCACGATGTTGCCCAGCGCGCCGATGTTGATCTTCTCTACCCCGTCCGAGCCCTTCAGGGCCTTGCAGGCGCGGTTGAGTTCGGTGCGCAGCTTGTCCTGCTGCTCGCCGTCCAGCTCGATCCACTCGGTCACCCCGGCCAGGCGCGGTACCAGCACCAGCCAGGGGAAGCGCTCATCGTTCATCAACCGCACTTGCGACAACGGGCCTTCGGCGACCAGCACGCTATCGGTGGCCAGGCGTGTATCCAGTTCGAACTCGCTCATCCAAGATGCTCCGTGAAGAAGTCCAGGGTGCGTTGCAGCGCCAGGGCGGCGCTGTCTGGATCATACGCATGTCCGACGTCGCGGTTGAAGGCATGGTCGGCCGGATAGACGTAAGTGGGCATCTGCGGCAGTTTTTCGCGGTGGGCCTGCACCGCCTCCGGCGGAATGCTCTTGTCCAGCGCGCCGAAGTGGAAGATCGCCGGGGCCTTGGGTGTTTCGTCCAGGTAGTTCACGTTGCGGCCGCCGTAGTAGCTCACCGAGGGCAGGCCCAGGCGCATGGCCGCCAGCAGGGCTACGCTGCCGCCCCAGCAGTAGCCGACCGTGCCGACCTTGCCGTACGGGGCCAGCCGGGTCGCGGCGGCGCGTACCACTTCCAGGGCCTTTTCCATGCCCAGGGTGTTCACCCGTTCCAGCCCATCCTTCACGCCTTCGGCGGTGTAGGGCAGGGCATCGGTGTCGGCCTCGGCGCCATCGACCAGATCGAAGAACGACGGCGCCAGCACCGCATAGCCCTGGGCGGCGAAGCGCTCGGCCACGCTGCGGATATGCGGGTTGGCGCCGAAGATCTCCTGCACCACCACCAGGCCGGCGCGCGGTTTGCCTTCGGGCAGGGCCTGCCAGGCGCGAACCGGGCCGTGGTGCGTATCCAGGGTGATCCATTCGGACATCGTCGGGAACCTCGTTGCAGGGGACAGGCCTGCATTGTCGGTGCTGGCCGGGTTAGCGGCGCGTCAGCGGCTGTGCGCGATCGGGCGGCTGGCCGTTCAGGCGCAGGCACCAACCCCGGTATACTGGCGCCCTTTCAGGCCCCGGCCCCCAGGTCCCCCTGCCATGCCGGCAGGGGCCCAGGCCCCCAGAGTCCCGCGATTTCCATGTCCCAGCTGAACCCCAAAGTCGGCTTCGTCAGCCTTGGCTGCCCGAAGGCCCTTGTCGATTCCGAGCGCATCCTGACCCAGCTCCGCTCGGAAGGGTATGACATCGTCCCGTCCTACGATTCGGCCGACGTGGTGGTGGTCAACACCTGCGGCTTCATCGATTCGGCGGTGACCGAATCGCTGGATGCGATCGGCGAGGCCATGAACCAGAACGGCAAGGTGATCGTCACCGGCTGCCTGGGCAAGCGCCCGGAGCAGATCCGCGAGGCCTACCCGAACGTGCTGGCGGTCTCTGGCCCGCAGGACTACCAGAGCGTGATGGAAGCGGTGCATGAAGCGCTGCCGCCCAAGCACGATCCCTTCGTGGATCTGGTACCCGACTACGGCATCAAGCTGACCCCGCGCCACTACGCCTATCTGAAGATTTCCGAAGGCTGCAACCACCACTGCAGCTTCTGCATCATTCCCTCGATGCGCGGCAAGCTGGTCTCGCGCCCGGTCGATGACGTGCTGCGCGAAGCCGAGCGGCTGGTGCGTGGCGGGGTGAAGGAACTGCTGGTGGTTTCGCAGGACACCTCGGCCTACGGCGTGGACGTGAAGTACGCCGAAAAGATGTGGCGCGACAAGGCCTACCAGACCCGCCTGAAGGCGCTGTGCGAAGGCCTGTCCGAGCTCGATGCCTGGGTGCGCATGCACTACGTCTACCCGTACCCGCACGTGGACGAGGTGGTACCGCTGATGGCCGAGAACCGCATCCTGCCGTACCTGGATATTCCGTTCCAGCACGCCAGCCCGCGCATCCTGCGCCTGATGAAGCGCCCCGGTGCGGTGGAAAAGACCCTGGAGCGCGTGCAGAACTGGCGCCGCATCGCCCCGGACATCACCGTGCGTTCGACCTTCATCGTCGGCTTCCCCGGCGAGACCGAGGCCGAGTTCGAAGAGCTGCTCTCGTTCCTGGACGAGGCGCAGCTGGACCGCGTCGGTGCCTTCGCCTATTCGCCGGTGGAAGGTGCCACCGCCAACGCGCTGCCGGACCCGGTGCCGGAAGAAGTGAAGCAGGAGCGCCTGGCGCGCTTCATGGAAAAGCAGGCGCAGATTTCCGCTTCGCGCCTGGAGGCCAAGATCGGCACCGTGCAGCAGTGCCTGGTCGATGCCATCGAAGGCGATATCGCCGTGGCCCGTTCGCGCGCCGACGCGCCGGAAATCGACGGCTTGGTGCATATCCAGAACGCCGACCAGGTGGCGCTGCGCGTGGGCGAGTTCGTCGACGTGGAGATCACCGAAAGCGACGACCACGATCTGTACGGCGATGCGCTGCCGCCGAGCACGCGCCCGGGGTTCGACCTCAAGGTTCTTTGACCACAGCGATGGCCACCGACGCCGGCCATCGACGCTTCGTACCGCCGCCGCGTGCGGCGGTGGCGGCAGCGGTCTTCCGGCACCCCCTGTATGCCGGCGTGGCGGCCTTCGCTGACCTGCTGGCCGCGCCTGGTTGGCCCAGCGTGTCCGCGCTGGATGCGCGCCTGGCCGTGCCGGGCCTGCGGCTGGTGGAACAGAGCGCCGCGCTGCTGGCCGATGGCCTGCACTACGAAACCCGCATTGCCCAGGGCCGCCTTGCTACGCGTGCGGAAAACTGGCATGACCTGTTCAACGCCCTGGTCTGGGCCAACCAGCGGCCGTTGAAGCGTGTACTCAATCGCCAGCAGTGCCGGCACATCGCCGCGATGGCACCCGGCCAACGCAACCGCGCGCAGGCCGCGCTGACGCAGTTCGATGAAACCGGCGTGGTGGTGCGGGTGCGCGACCCAGAGCTGCTTGCTGCGTGGGACGCGCATGACTGGTCGGCACTGTTCGCGCCTGCGCCCTGGAAGGCGGGCGGTATCGCGGTGGCCGCCGTGTTTGGCCATGCGCTGATGGAGCAGGCACTGCTGCCCGGGCGGCGACTGGTAGGCAAGTGTCTGGTGGTGCGTGGCGATGAAGACGCCGCCTGCATCGAAGCGGTGGTGCAGGCCGTCGAACAGGGCCAGGCGCTGACAGATCCTTTGCAGCTGCGGCCGCTACCGCTGGCCGGCATTCCCGGCTGGCACGGCGTGCAGGACGCCGCCTTCTACGCCGATGCCGGCTACTTCCGCCCGTTGCGCGAAGGGCGCCAGTACCCGCCGCCGCTGCACATGGCCGGGTAGAGTCGACTGTCAGTCGACTGCTTTTCCTGCAATCTGCGAAAGCCCTGCGCTGCGCGCGGTAGTCGACTGACAGTCGACTCTACCGGGCCGGGTATTCCACCCCGATCACCGCGAACGTGAACTGCCCGCCGGGCAGTTCCACCGAAAACTCATCGTCGATGCGTTTCTTCAGCAGCGCCCGCGCCAGTGGCGAATCAATGCTGATCCAGCCCAGTCCGGCATCGGTCTCGTCCGGGCCGACGATGCGATAACGGCTGGTCTGCCCGCTGTCCACGTTTTCCAGCTCCACCCAAGCGCCGAAGAACACCGCCTGCGGGTCGGTCGGGGTGGTGTCCACCACGCGCAGTGCGTCCAGGCGCTTGGTCAGGTAGCGCACCCGGCGATCAATCTCGCCCAGCTGCTTCTTGCGGTAGGTGTATTCGGCGTTCTCGGAACGATCGCCCTCGGCCGCCGCGGCGGCCAGCGCCTTCACCACCTCGGGGCGGCGCACGCGCCACAGCTCATCCAGTTCGGCTTTCAGCCGGGCATGGCCGGCGGCGGTGATCAGGGCAGTGCTTTTTTCTGCGGGGGGACGCCAACGGGACATGCAGTACGGATTCTTGTCAGGAGTAAGGAATGGGGTCGGAGCCCTCCCGGGCGGGAGGGATCCGACCCCAGGGTCAGATCCCTTTCCCACGGAAAGGGCTCTGACCCCGGCAGCGAACGCTCAGCGCTTGCCGCCGAAGATGCCGCCCAGCAGCCCGCGCACGATCTGGTTGCCCAGCTTGGTGCCCACGGTGCGGGTGGTCTGCTTGGCCATGGTTTCAATCATGCCCTGGCGGCGCTTGGTGCCGAAGATCGCATCCTTGATCGCCTGGCCGAAGCCGCCTTCCTGCGCCTCGTCCTGTTCGCGACTGCGTGCGGCCGGGGCCTCGGCCTTCGCCACCACCTTCTGCGCGCGCTGGGCCAGCAGTTCGGCGGCCGATTCGCGGTTCACCGCCGTGTCGTAGCGGGTGCCCACCGGGCTGCCGGCGCGCACCTGCGCGCGTTCGGCCTCGGTTACCGGCCCCATCCGGCAGCGGGGTGGGGCGATCATGGTCTGCTGCACGGGCATCGGCACGCCCTTGTCCTGCAACGTGGACACCAGCGCCTCGCCGGTGCCGAGCTGGCCCAGCGCCTTGGCCACGTCCAGCTTCGGGTTCGGTACGAAGGTTTCGGCGGCGGTCTTTACCGCCTTCTGGTCGCGCGGGGTGAACGCGCGCAGCGCGTGCTGCACCCGGTTGCCCAGCTGACCCAGGATGTTGGCCGGCACGTCGTCGGGGAACTGCGAGCAGAAGTACACGCCCACGCCCTTGGAACGGATCAGCCGCACCACCTGTTCGATGCGCTGCACCAGCGAGGCCGGCGCGTCGTCGAACAGCAGGTGGGCCTCGTCGAAGATGAAGACCAGCTTGGGCTTTTCCAGGTCGCCCACTTCGGGCAACTTTTCGAACAGCTCGGACAGCAGCCACAGCAGGAAGGTGGAATATAGCTTGGGCTTGAGCACCAGTTGGTCGGCGGCCAGGATGCCGATCACGCCGCGCCCATCGTGATTGACCCGCATGATGTCGGCCAGCTCCAGCGCCGGCTCGCCGAAGAAGCCTTCGCCGCCGTCCTGCGCCAGGCGCAGCAGCGCGCGCTGGATGGCGGCGATCGACTGTGCGCTGACCAGGCCGTACTCGGTGGAAATGTCCTTGCGCTCCTCGGCCACCAGGGCCAGCAGGGCGCGCAGGTCGTCCATGTCCAGCAGCAGCAGGCCGCGGTCGTCGGCCAGCTTGAACACGATGTCCAGCACGCCGGACTGGGTGTCGTTCAATTCCAGGATGCGCGCCAGCAGGGTCGGGCCCATTTCGCTGACGGTGGTGCGCACCGGGTGCCCCAGCTTGCCGTACAGGTCCCAGAACACGGTGGGGCTGCCTTCCGGGGCATAGCCAGCCACGCCGATCTGCGCGGCGCGCTGCAGCAGGCTTTCGCTGCCGGTGCCGGGCACCGCCAGGCCGGATACATCGCCCTTCACATCGGCCAGGAACACCGGCACCCCCAGCCGCGAGAATCCCTCAGCCAGCGTCATCAGGGTCACGGTCTTACCGGTGCCGGTGGCGCCGGCCACCAGACCGTGGCGGTTGCCCAGTTTCGGCAGCAGGGTAACGGCCACATCGTCGGTCATGCCTTTGCCGAGCAGAATCGGATCCATGGTCCAGCCCTTGTGGTGAATACGGTCAATGTTAACCGGCGGCGGCAGCCGGTCGCCGGCCGGGTTGCCCGGACCTTGGCGGCACCGCTACTCTGCCTGCCTGTTTCGCACACAGTGCCACCAATGCCCGTTCCTGTCCTGATTTCCCGCACCTGGCCGCTGCTGGCCCTGGTTGGCCTGGTTTCTCTGGCGCCCGACGCCCATGCGCAGCGGGTGTCGGCGCGGGACAAGGTGAAAGTGGACGCGCTGCAGCAGCGCATGGCCGCGGCCGAAAAGCGCTATGGCGACGCCTTGCTGCTGGTGGCCAATGCCGATCCCAAGGGCAGCAACGAGGCCGATGCCGCGCTGGAGGACATGGAAGATGTCATCAGCGAATGCGTGAAGCAGAAGGGCTGCCAGATGGGCAGCATGCTGGCCACCTACAAGCGCCTGCTGAAGCGCGATGCCGACGCCGCCAGCGACGATGACGCCACCGCCGACGCCGGCGACCGCCTGGAGGCCGACCCGGACCACGTCGGCCCGCTGGCCGCCGATGTGCCCGAAGCGGCGCGCGCGGCCGCCCTGCTGAACGACAAGCGCCATGCCTTCGACAACATGGTCGAATACAACCCGGCCGTGCAGGCCGGCATCCGCCGCTGGCTGACCGACATGCGGCCGGCGCTGATGACCACCTACGAGAACTACCAGAACCTGCGTGCGGTGATGTGGCCGGAGTGGGAAAAGCGTGGCCTGCCCGAGGCCCTGCTGTTCGGCATCATGGCCAAGGAATCCAATGGCCGCGTACATGCGTCTTCGCGTGTTGGTGCGGCCGGGTTGATGCAGTTCATGCCGGCCACCGGCCGCCGCTTCGGCCTGGGCCCGGATGGCACCGGCTTCGACACCCGCTTCGACGCGCGCAGCGCGGCTGAGGCCAGTGCCGCATACATCAATGAGCGTATGCGCGGATTGAACAACAGCGTTGAACTGTCGCTGGCCGGTTACAACGGCGGTGAAGGCCGTGCCGCGCGCGTGGCACGCGAAAATCCGGGGCAGAGTTTCTGGGTGGACCGGGTCTACAACCAGTTCCCGGGGGAAACCAAGGACTATGTGCCGATGGTGATCGCCGCGGCGTGGATCTACCTGCACCCGCAGCAGTACGGCGTGGAATTCCCGAAGATCAATGCGCAGCCGGCCACGGTGCGCCTGGCCCGTTCGACCACCATCTATGAACTGACCATCTGCCTGGGCAGCCACGGCACCCGCGATGGCTACATGCGCGCGCTGCGCAACCTCAACCCGCGCTATGAGGCCGATGGCTGGATTCCGGCCGGCACCCTCATCAATGCCACCACGCGCATCGCCAGCCTGTACCAGCGCAACTGCGTCAGCGGCCCGCGCGCGGACCTGGCGCGCACGCTGATCACGGCCGATCTGAACGCGGCCATCGTGCGCCCCAGCGCGACCACCTACACCGGCAGCGTCGCGGTGGGCGGTCTGGTGCCGGTGGCCGATCCGAACGCGGCCAGCCCGGTGGCCACGACCCCGGCCGCGCCGGTGGCCGCACCGCGTCCGGCCCCCGCGCCGCGTGCCAAGCCGGCACGCAGCTACAAGGTCGGCAAGGGCGAGACCCTGGGCCGTATTGCCGCCAAGTTCCAGTGCGACGTGCCGGTCCTGGCCCGCGCCAATGGCCTGAAGGCCCCTTCCTACAGCCTGCGCCAGGGCCAGACCCTGAAGCTGCAGGGCTGCGACAAGTAACTGCCCGGAGACCCCACCGCATGGACCTGCAAGCCACCCGCGACCTGTTCGAGAACCTGCGCGAGAACACCGACTGGGATCTCAGCGTGCCCCTGCTATGGGGCTACTACTTCGTGCATTCCACCCCCGAGCGCCTGCAGGCGCTGGCTGCCAGCCTGCAGAAGCAGGGCTACACGGTGGTGGACCAGTTCGAGCAGGAGCCGGAAGAGGGCGATGCGCCCTTCCACGTGCTGCACGTCGAGCGCGTCGAGATCCACGACGAAGCCTCGCTGGACCTGCGCAACCAGGAACTGGCCGCACTGGCCAGCCAGCTGGGCGTTGAAGACTACGACGGCGTGGACGTCGGCCCGGCCCCGACCCTCCAGTAGCGTCGAGCTTGCTCGACTGCTTCAATCCGTAGAGTCGAGCTTGCTCGACTGCTCGGGTTTTGTAGAGTCGAGCTTGCTCGACTGCCTTGGCATGGCGCCAGTCGAGCAAGCTCGACTCTACGACGGCATCCCCGGCATTCCGAGAATGCCCGGGATCCCGCCGCCCAACCCTCAGCGCAGCGTTGCCAGCGCCTGCCCCAGCTGCACCGGGCTTTCCGCGCCCAGCTGCGGGGCGAATTCGGCCACGCCCGGCGGCAGCAGCACGATCACCGTCGAACCGTAGTTGAAGCGCGCCATCTCGGCGAAGCGCTCCAGCACGATGCCCTGGCCGCGGTAATCCTTGCGGGTGATGCGATCGCCGTAGGCGGGAATCTCTTCACCACTCCAGACCGTTTCCACGCCCGACACCAGCAGCGCGCCGACCATCACGCTCACCATCGGGCCGAAGCTGGTGTCGAAATGGCAGACCAGGCGCTCGTTGCGGGCAAACAGGCGCGGCACGCCGTTCACCGCCGCCGGGCCCACGCTGAACAGTCGGCCCGGCACGTGCACGGTCTCGCGCAGGGTGCCGGTCCAGGGCATGTGCACACGGTGGTAGTCGCGCGGCGACAGGTACACCGTGGCGAACAGACCTTCGTTGTACGGCTTGGCATCTTCAGCGCTGCCCAGCAGTTCAGCGGCGGTGAACGACTGGCCCTTGGCCTGGAAAATGCGGCCGGCCTCGATCTTCCCCAGCTGGCTGATGCGGCCGTCGGCGGGCATCACCAGCCGGCGCGGATCGGCATCGGCCACGCGCGCGCCCGGCTTCAGCGCACGGGTGAAGAACTGGTTGAACGTGGCGTAGCTGCGCGGGTCGGGGTTGGCCGCTTCGTCCAGGTTGACGTCGAACTTGCGGGTGACCGTGTCGATCAACCAGCGCGACACGCGCGGATCGTCCGAGTACGCCAGCGAGCGCGCCATCGAAGACAGCAGGCGGTGGGGCAGGGCATACGTCAGGGCGGTGGTCAGGCTCATGGGGCGGATTTCTCGGTCAGCTTCTGCAGGTCGCGGGCAATGGCCGGCGCGTTGAACGGGGGGCGCACCAGGCCGGCAAGGCGGCCCTGCGGGTCAAGCACGGCCAGGCTGGCCGAGTGCTCCACGGTGTAATCCTCGGGGTTTTCGTCGAAGTGCTTGCCCGGCACCTTCTGGAACACGAAGCCCAGCGAGGTGGCAAAGCGCTCCAGCGAGGGAATGTCGGCGCTGGCGGCCAGGGTGTCCTTGTGGAACCCGTGCACGTACTCGCCCAGGCGGGTAGCGTTGTCGCGGTCCGGGTCGACCGACACGAACAGCACGCGCGGGCGCAGCGTGTCCGGCAGGTTCTGCCACTGGTTCTGCGCGCCGGCCAGCTCGGCCAGGGTGGTCGGGCATACGTCCGGGCAGAACGTGAAGCCCAGGAACACCAGCGTCCAGTGGCCCTTCAGCTCGCCCGGAATCAGGCGGGTGCCGTCGGACTGGGCCAGGTTGAAGTCGGGCAGGGGGCGCGCCTGCGGGTACAGGGTGATCGCCTCGGTGGCCGGCTGGTTGGCCGCCGGCTTCGGCGCGAACACCTGCTGCGCGGCCAGCAGGCCCAGGCCCGCGGCCAGGGCGATCAGCAGGATGATGCCGACGTTGCGATTGAACATGGGGGCTCCCGCGCGAAGTGGGCCCCATCATACCGGCTGTGGCCGGATCGTTTCCGTCGCAACGGATGCCGGCGCAGGCCGCAAGCCCTATAATCGTGGGCCACTTTGCCCGCAGTACCGCCATGACCGCTGAAACGGCCGCCGAACTCCACACGATCATCGACCTGATCCGCTACGGCACCAGCCGTTTCAACGCCGCGGGCCTGACCTTCGGGCACAGCTACGACAATGCCCTGGACGAGGCCACCCAGCTGGTGCTGCACAGCCTGCACCTGCCGCACGATCTCGGCCCGGCCTACGGCCAGGCGCGCCTGCTGCAGGAAGAAAAGCTGCGCGTGCTGGAGCTGTTCCAGCGCCGCATCGACGAACGCATCCCCGCCGCCTACCTGACTGGCGAGGCCTGGTTTGCCGGGCTCAGCTTCAAGAGCGACAAGCGCGCCCTGGTGCCGCGCTCGCCCATCGCCGAGCTGATCGAGTGCGGCTTCGAACCGTGGCTGGCCGGCCGCGATGTCAGCCGCGCGCTGGACCTGTGCACCGGTTCGGGCTGCATCGCCATTGCCATGGGTCACTACTACCCGAACTGGGAAGTGGATGGCGTGGACCTGAGCGATGACGCGCTGTCGCTGGCCGAAGAGAACAAGGAGCGCCTGCAGGCGCACAACGTCACCCTGCTGAAGTCGGACCTGTTCAACGGCCTGACCGGTCGCCACTACGACCTGATCGTCACCAACCCGCCCTACGTCACCAACGACGAGACCGATGCCCTGCCGCAGGAATACTCCTACGAGCCGGAAATGGGCCTGCGCGCCGGCGACGACGGCCTGGACCTGGTGCTGAAGATCCTGCGTGACGCCCCGCTGCACCTGAGCGAAGACGGCCTGCTGATCTGCGAAGTGGGCGAATCCGAACAGCACCTGATCAAGCTGCTGCCGGAAGTCGACTTCGCCTGGATCGAATTCAAGGTCGGCCAGATGGGCATCTTCGCGGTCGAATGCCGTGAACTGATCGCCCACAGCGCCCGCATCACCGAACTGGCGGCGCAGCGCCCGTGAGCTCCAATTCGTTCGGCAAGCTGTTCACCGTCACCACGTTCGGCGAATCGCACGGGCCGGCCATCGGCTGCGTGATCGATGGCTGTCCGCCGGGGCTGGCGCTGGATGCGGCCGAATTCGCCCACGACCTGCAGCGCCGTGCCACCGGCAAGAGCCGGCACACCTCGGCGCGGCGCGAGGCCGACGAGGTCGAGATCCTGTCCGGCGTGTACCAGGGCCTGACCACCGGCACCCCCATCGCGTTGCTGATCCGCAACACCGACCAGCGCAGCAAGGATTACGCCAACATCGGCCAGCAGTTCCGTCCGGGCCATGCCGATTACAGCTATTGGCACAAGTACGGCATCCGCGATCCGCGCGGTGGTGGCCGCTCCTCTGCGCGCGAAACCACCATGCGCGTGGCTGCCGGCGTGGTCGCCAAGAAGTGGCTGGCCGAGCGCTTCGGGGTGACCGTGCGTGGCTACCTGTCGCAGCTGGGCGAGATCCGTCCGTCCGGTTTCGACTGGTCGGCGGTGGAAGACAACCCGTTCTTCTGGCCGCACGCCGAACAGGTGCCGCAGCTGGAGGCGTACATGGATGCGCTGCGCAAGTCCGGTGATTCGGTCGGTGCGCGCGTGGACGTGGTGGCCGGCAACGTGCCGCCGGGCTGGGGTGAACCCATCTACGGCAAGCTCGATGGCGACCTGGCCGCCGCGCTGATGAGCATCAACGCGGTCAAGGGCGTGGAGATCGGCGACGGCTTCGCCAGCGCCGCGCAGAAGGGCACCGAACACCGCGATCTGCTGACCCCGCAGGGCTTTGCCAGCAACCATGCCGGCGGCATCCTCGGCGGCATTTCCACCGGCCAGCCGGTGGTCGCCTCCATCGTGCTGAAGCCCACCTCCAGCCTGCGCCTGCCGGGTCCGTCGCTGGATACCGAAGGCAATGTGGTGGAAGTGATCACCACCGGCCGTCACGACCCCTGCGTCGGCATCCGCGCCACCCCCATCGCCGAGGCCATGATGGCCCTGGTGCTGATGGACCAGGCACTGCGCCACCGCGCCCAGTGTGGCGACGTCGGTACCATCACCCCGCGCATTCCCGGGCAGGTCGATGGCTGATACGCGGCCGACGGTATGGGTGAGCCAGCCGCTGATCGACGCGGCCATCGCGCCGCTGCGCGATCGCGTGCGGCTGCTCGCCACCGAAACCGTCACCGCCTGGTCGCCGCAGCAGATCACCGAACAACTGGCCTCGGTCGACGGCGCCATCATCACCCTCAACGAGCGCATCGGCGCGGCCCAGCTGGCCGATGCCGCGCAGCTGCAGGTGATCGCCAACGTCGGCGTGGGCTACAACAACCTGGACGTGGACGCGCTCAGCGCGGCCGGCATCCTGGCCAGCAACACCCCCGATGTGCTGACCGAAACCACAGCCGACATGGGCTTTGCCCTGCTGATGGCCACCGCGCGTCGCATCACCGAATCCGAGCGCTGGCTGCGCGAGGGCAAGTGGGGGCAGTGGTCGTTCCAGACCATGCTCGGTGCCGATATCCATGGCAGCACCCTGGGCATCCTCGGCATGGGCCGCATCGGCCAGGGTATTGCCCGCCGCGGCGCGCACGGCTTCGGCATGAAGGTGCTGTACCACAACCGTTCGCGGCTGCCGGCCGACACCGAGGCTGCACTGGGCGCGACCTACGTGGACCTGGACACGCTGCTGGCGCAGTCCGACCACCTGGTCACCGTGCTGCCGTACACCCCGGCCTCGCACCACATCATCGACGCCGCCGCGCTGGCGAAGATGAAGCCCTCGGCCACCCTGGTGAACATTGCCCGCGGCGGCATCGTCGATGAACTGGCCCTGGTCGATGCGCTGGCCAACGGCCGCCTGGCCGCCGCTGGGCTGGATGTCTACGAAGGCGAGCCGAAGGTGCGCCCGGAACTGCTGGCGCTGCGCAACGTGGTGCTGACCCCGCATATCGGCAGCGCCTCGCTGGGCACGCGCACGGCCATGGTGCAGCTGGCCGTGGACAACCTGCTGGCCGGCCTGGGTCTGTCGGGCAGCCCGGCTGCCATGCCGAGCGCGATCAATGCCGACGCGGCCCTGGCCGCGCGTGCCGTGCTGGGTAAAAAAAGCGGGAAACGATAGGGAACCTCCACGCGCCCCGTCCGAGGAGGTTCCCCGAACCCAGCTGTCGTGCGTGAGTTTTCCCCTTCCCGTTTTTCGTGAGAGTTCCCCCATGAGCAATGCACAACGCAGCTTCCACGTCGCCATCGTCGGCGCCACCGGTGCGGTCGGCGAGACCATGCTGTCCATCCTGGCCGAGCGCGGCTTCCCCGTCGGCACCCTGAGCCTGCTCGCCTCCGAGCGCTCGGCCGGTGGCGAAGTCGACTACGAAGGCCAGAAGATCAAGATCCAGGACCTGGCCACCTTCGATCCCAGCGGCGTTGAAATCGCCCTGTTCTCGGCCGGCGGCAGCGTGTCCAAGGAATACGCACCGAAGTTCGCCGCGGCCGGTGCCGTGGTGATCGACAACTCCTCGGCCTTCCGTTACGACGACGACGTGCCGCTGGTGGTGTCCGAGGTCAACCCGGACCAGGTCGGCAACCGTCCGCGCGGCATCATCGCCAACCCGAACTGCTCGACCATGCAGATGCTGGTGGCGCTGGCGCCGCTGCACCGCAAGTACGGCATCGAGCGCATCAACGTGTCCACCTACCAGTCGGTGTCCGGCGGTGGCCGTTCGGCGATGGAAGAGCTGGGCAAGCAGACCGGCCAGCTGCTCAGCTTCCAGGACATCGATCCGCAGCGCTTCCCGGTGCAGATCGCCTTCAACCTGATTCCGCACATCGACGATTTCCAGGACAACGGCTTCACCAAGGAAGAAATGAAGCTGGTCTGGGAAACCCGCAAGATCCTCGGTGACGACAGCATTCTGGTGAACCCGACCGCGGTGCGCGTGCCGGTGTTCTACGGCCATTCCGAATCGGTGGCGATCGAAACCCGCGACAAGGTCACCGTGGCCGAAGCGCGTGCGCTGCTGGAACAGGCGCCGGGCGTGGAAGTGGTGGACCGTCACGAAGCCGGCGGTTACCCGACCCCGGTCACCCATGCCTCGGGCACCGACGCGGTGTACGTCGGCCGCATCCGCGAAGACCTGTCGCACCCGCGCGGCCTGAACCTGTGGATCGTGTCGGACAACGTGCGCAAGGGCGCCGCCCTGAACGCCGTGCAGCTGGCCGAGCTGGTCGCCGCCGAACAGAGTTGATACCCGCTGTCCTGTAGAGCCGGGCCACGCCCGGCTGCTTCTGCCCTTCGTAGAGTCGAGCTTGCTCGACTGCTTCTGCCGTTCGTAGAGTCGAGCTTGCTCGACTGCTTCACGCAACAGCAGTCGAGCAAGCTCGACTCTACCAAGCAGCGGTCAGCCGTCGTTTGTCGTGGCGGCCACAGAACAGCGGTCAGCCGCCGTCAGCCGCCATCGGCGGGGCGGGGTCAGCGGCCCGTGGTAGCGCCGGGCCATGCCCGGCGAGGCGACCGCCCCGCTCAGCCGCCGCCTTCGGTCGGCAACGGAGCCGGCACGTTCAGCAGCCCGCCACTGGCCACGTAGGCGGCCAGCGCCTGGCCCTGGCTCAGCAGGTGGCGTTCCATGGTGCGCTCGGCCGCGGCCGCGTCGCGGCGGCGGAAGCATTCCATCAGTTCACGGTGTTCGGCCAGCGACTGCGCGGTGCGGCCGGGGGCCAGCAACTGGCGTCCGCGGTGCATCTTCAGGATGCGGTGCAGATCGTGGGTGATGCGGATCAGCCACGGGTTGCCGGCGTAGTGCTGCACGGTTTCGTGGATCAGGTAGTTGTTGCGGTAATACTCGGCGATGTTGCCTTCGGCGGCTGCCGCTTCCATCGCCGCATGCAGGTCTTCCAGCTGCTGCACGCCGGCGTCGTCGATGTGCTTGACCGCCTCATGCGCGCAGCGGCCTTCCAGCATCGCCATTACCGGGAACAGCTGGTTCAGGTCTTCCAAGGTAAGCCGGGTGACCCGCGCACCGCGGCCGGCATCGATCTGCACCAGCCCTTCGGCGGCCAGCAGCTTCAACGCCTCGCGCAGCGGCGTGCGGCTGATGCCGAGTTCTTCGCACAGCGCGGGTTCGTCGATCCATTCGCCCGGCGGCAGCCGGTAATCGTAGATGCGCTCGCGCACATGCTCGGCCACCTCTTCATACAGAGGTGCGCGCTTCTTCGGTGAACGCGGAGCAGGAGCGATGGCCATGGTGAAAGTGTACTGCCTCCCTGCGTGCAACCTGTAAACCCGCCGGAAACGGCTGGGGAAAACGACTGGGGAAAAAGCCCAGGGAAAACGGCCGGGGAAAACGGCCGGGGAAAACGGCCGGGGAAAACGGCCGGGTAGAGTCGACTGTTAGTCGACTGCTTTCCGCACGGATGACGGCAAATCCCGCGCTGCGCGCGATAGTCGACCAACGGTCGACTCTACCCGGTCGCCCCCCCCAGTCGCCCCCAGCCGAATCCGGCCCGTGCATCGACGGGCGCCGTAATCCTCCGGCGCCCCGTCACTTACATCCAGCCCGGTACCACGAACACCAGCCAAGCCAGCAGCGGACCGAACACCACCACCAGTCCGCTATAGACCAGGAAGCGGCGGAACAGGGTTTCGCGTTCTTCCTTCGCGGCCGAGGCCACCACCAGCGCGCCGTTGGTCGAGAACGGGCTGACGTCGACGATGGTGGACGACACTGCCAGCGCGCAGATCACGCCCGCCGCGCCCAGATGGCCCTGCATCAGGAATGGAACCGCCAGCGGAATGGTTGCGCCCAGCACCGCGGCCGACGAAGCGAAGGCCGACACGATGCCGCCCACGTAGCAGACCAGCAGCGCGCCCAGCAGCGGAATGCCGATGCTGGAAACTCCATGGCCGATGAAGTCCACCGCGCCAGCATGTTCCAGCACGCCGATATAGGTCACCACGCCGCAGATCAGCAGCACGGTGGACCAGCTGATGCCATCGACGGCGCCCTTCTGGCTCTGCGGCGACAGCAGCGCCAGGGCCACGGCCACGGTGATCGACACCAGGCCGACGTTGAGGTTGTAGATCAGCGCGGCCACGCCCAGGCCCAGCAGGCCGATCAGGGTGAACAGGCGTTCGCGGGTGAAACCGACGGCTTCCAGCGCTACCGGATCGTTGGACAGCGTGCCCCCGCCGGCCGCCACCAGTGCGCCATGGCCTTCAATGGCGAACTGCCGCGACGAGGCCTGCGGTCCACCGGCCATCGCCAGTTCCGCCGTACCCATACCGCCGGTGGCGGTGATCGAGCCGCGGCGCAGCAGGGCGATGCCGCCGAACGCCACGAAGCAGATGATGGCCATCATGAAGTTGAAGCCAAGGCTGGTCAGGAAGACCGCCATCTCGGTCACTTCCAGGCCCGCCTTCTGCACCACGCCGTTGGTGATGCTGCCGTACACGCTGATGGGCGAGAAGCCGCCGGCCTGCGCGCCATGGATCACCAGCAGGCCCATCATCAACGGGTTGATGTTGTACTGCTTGGCAAAGCGCAGCGCGACCGGGCCGATGATCGCCACCGCGGCCGGGCCCAGCGCACCGAAGGCGGTCAGCACGGCGGTGATGACGAACATCACCCACGGAATGGCCACGATATGGCCGCGCACCGCTTTCACTGCCCAATGCACCAGCAGGTCGATGGTGCCGTTCTTCTGCGCGATGGCGAACAGGTAGGTAATGCCGACCAGGGTCAGGAACAGGTCGCCGGGGAAACCGGCAAGCACTTCCTTGCCGCCCATGTCGACCCACAGGCCACCGATGATGAAGGCCAGCGCGAAGGCCACGGCGCCCATGTTGATCGGCATGGCGGTGGCGACGATGAACATGATCACCAGGCCGATGATCGTTGCGATTTGTGGACTCATGCGCCCTCCCAGACACGTGACTCGCGGTACAGCTCGGATGGAGACCCGCCATCCCGGGGTAAGGCGTCGTACTGCATGCTGCGTGCTACGTACTGCTCGAACCCGTTACTGCTGCCGGTCCAGCGCGTTGCGGACCCATGCCGCTGCACCTTCCAGGCCCTGGAACTCTTCCACCGCGCGCACCTGGCAGCACGGGTAGGACGCGGCCACCATGCGCGCCAGCGCCGTGCCCGGGCCCAGCTGCAGGAATACCCGCGCGCCGCGCTCGAAGGCCTGGCGCATCACCTGTGCCCATTCGATGGTCTGTGCCAGCTGTGCCGACAAGGTGTGGATCACCGCCGCGCGATCACGCACCGGGCGCGCATCAATGCCGGCCAGCACCGGTAGCGTTGGCGCGCGCACCGCCGCCGCCTCCAGCGCCGTGACGAACGGTGCGACAGCGGCCGCAAGCAGCGGCGTGTGCGCGGCCACATGCACCGGCAGCACGCGCACCTCTGCACCCTGCGCGTGCGCGGCAGCAGCCAGTGCGTGCAGTGACGCCTGCGTTCCGCCCACGACGAAGTGATCGGCGCCATTGGCGATGGCGATGTCCACGGTGTGTGCATCGCACAGTGCCTGCAGTGTTTGCCGCTGCAAGCCCAGCACCGCCAGCAGGCCGCTGTCGGCCGGGCTGGCAGCGTCCATCAGCTGCGCGCGGCGGGCCGCCAGGTGAAGGCAGGCGCGGGCATCCAGGCTGTGGGCCACCGCATGCGCGGCCAGCTCGCCGATGCTGTAGCCGGCCACCAGCAGCGGTGCCGGCAGCGCATCGCGCAGGCCCTGCCAGTGCGCCAGCGTGGCCGCACACAGCAGCGGCTGCGCCAGTGCGTTGTCGAAGCGTGCCTCATCGGCGGCGGCCGCAACGACATCGCGGCCCAGCACCGCCTGCGCGGCATCCAGCACATCACCCGCAGCAGGCAGGTCGCGCACGCGATCAAACATCGCCGCGTGCTGCGCGCCTTGTCCGGGGCAGAGCAGGGCCAGGCTCATGCGCCCTCCTGCTGCAGCAGGAACCAGCTGCAGGCCAGCAGATCGGCACTGCCACCGGCGCTCAGGCGACGCGCCACGAAACCCTCACCGATGCGGTGCAGGCGTGCCTGCCAGCCAGCGGCGAACGCACCGCCGCCATCAAGAAAACCGCGTGCCTGCTGTTGCGCCCACGCCAGGCCGTCAGCACCGCCGCGGTGCAGCAGGTTCAGGTCATCCACGCGTGCAACCAGCTGCATCAGGGTCTGGCACAGCGCTGCATCGCGCGGCAGGCCCGCGTGCAGGGCGTGGCGCAGAGTGGGCACCGCCAGCTCGCGCAGCAGCGGATAACCGGCGGCGGCCTGTTCGCGCACGCCCGGCACGCCATGGCGCAGGCGCGCGCGCTGGCCGGGGCTGCCGGCATCCAGCGGCGCAGCGGCAAGATCGCTGGCCCAGTGCTGTACCGCCAGGCAGACCTGCGCAGCGGACACGGCGTGGCCGTGCTGGCGGCGGCAGCGTGCCGCAGCGGCCACCAGCAGGCCCAGGCTGAAGATGGCACCGCGATGGGTGTTGATGCCGCCGGTGGCGCGCAGCATGTCCGCTTCCGCGCCGATGCCGAGCGTGCGCAAGCGTGCAAACGGCGCATCGTCCGCGCCCGCGCGGGCAATTGCGGTGAAGTAATGGCGCAGCGCGAACAGGCTGCGCAGGAACGTGCCGGCATCCATGTCGTCATGGCTGCCGGTGCTGAAGGGGGTCACCAAGCCCGGCTTGGGCGCGCACGCCAGTTCGGCGTGCAGGCTGGCGATGGCCAGGCGGCCCAGGCGCGCGCTGTCGATACGGCGCGCAACAGGTGGCGCCACGTGGGCCAGCGCGCTCATGCGGCCACTCCGGTGGCAACGAACAGGCGCTCGCGCGGTTCCAGCGCGGCGCCGTGCAGGCGCTTGACCAGCACCTGGCGGCTGCCACCGGCGTACTCGCGCCAGTTCACTGCGCCGCCGTCGGCCAGGCACAGTTCGCCATCCACCCGGCGGCCCTGCGCAGGCTCCCACGCCTGCAGGTGATCGACCAGGGTCTCGGCCTGCGCGCTCACATCCACCTGCCACAGCAGATCGATGTCCGAGCCGGCGTGCACGTAGGGCAGGCCGCTCAGGTGCTGCCAGGCGAAGGCGCCAAACACGCGTGCCGGCGCGATCTCTGCCAGCGCCAGCAGGGCGTCCTTCCACTCGGCGGGCACGCCAGCGGCCAGAAGTTCATCCAGCGCCGGCGGTGCCTGCATGCGCTGCACGTCCTGCAGCGGTACCCGCAGCGCCAGCCGCTGCTTGCCCTCGCTGGGCGGCAGCGGCACGCCAAGCCGCAGCCGCGGGTCGGGATCGTCCACCGCACGCCGCGCCACCATCGCCGGCAGCCCCTGCGCGAACCACGCCGCCAGGCGCGGTTCGCACGCGGCCACGTCGGCCCGCCAATCGGCGTGCGCCGACAGCCAGACCAGCGTGTGGCGGGTGGGCCGGTCAGGCATCGCCGCGGGCCACCGCAATGGATACATCGGCGGCCAGTGCACGGCCGCCACGCTGCGCACCGAGCGCTGCGCGCCGGTCGCCGTCGACAGGGGTACGCAGGGCCTGCAGCAGGTGCTGGGCCAGGTCACCGTCCCACAGCGATTCGACGGCGCCCATCGCCACATAGTTGCCAACGCCCGGTGCGAACACCGGCGAGCTCTGGCTGAGCGCCTGCAGTTTTTCCAGCGGCTGCTTGGTCACCCGTGCCATCGCGCGCAGGTCCATCACCCGCACCTGCGCGTCGGGCAGGGCATGGATGTGATCGGCCATCAGGCCGAAGGACAGGAAGCCGCCACTGACCGATTCGCCATAGACCAGAGTCACCAGGCGCGCGCCGCGCCGGCGTGCCAGGTCCAGCGTCTGCGCCAGATGGGCAAAGTAGCCGTTGATGCCCAGCATTTCATCGCGACGGGCCAAGCGCTGGCCAGCGGTATCGGCCAGCATCACGATCGGCCGCTGCGGATGGGCGGCGGTACTGGCCAGCACCGTGTCGGCCAGGGCCAGCGCGTGGTCAACACCCACTTCGATGCGGTCTGTGGTGCCGATCACGGTCACCTCGCCGTCGTCGGTGGTGGCGCTGCCGGCAAGGACTGAATCCTGCACGGCAACGGCATGACCACGCGGGAACAGGGCATCCAGCAGGGTGTTCAGTGGCGGGGTCATGGCAGTCTCCGCTGGGCGGTGGCGGCAAGGAAGTCGGCGGTGTCCAGCAGCGGCAGACGTTCGGGCTCGGCAATGCCCTGCAGGGCCCAGACCTGCAGGCCATCGTTGCACTCGCCCCACGCCTGCACGCGCGCCGTCAGTGCGGCATGGCGTGCCTGCAGCGCGCCCAGCGCGGTATCCGTGTCGGCGCTGATGGTGTCGACCTGCAGTGCATCCACGGCGGCCTGTGCGAAGGCCTGCAATGAATCGGGTACCAGCACCTGGGCCTGGTCGATCAGGTAACGGTGCTTGCCGCCGGTCACCCGCCACACCAGGGCGCGGTCGCGTGCGTCGAACTCTTCCACGCCGCGGACGATCTCGATCACTTCCGGCCCGGACAGCGACAGCCGGCCTTCCTCGGACATGATGACGGTGGTGCAGCAGCGGGCGACGATGCCCATGCCGCCGAACGCGCCGTTGCCGCTGCCGATCAGCGCCACGACCGGTACGCCAGCGGCGCGTGCGCCCAGGGTGGCGCGCATGATTTCGGAAATCGCGATCAGGCCGGCATTGGCTTCGTGCAGGCGCACGCCGCCGGTATCGAGCAGCAGGAGCACGCCATCGGGCTGCGTTTCCGCCGCGCGACGCAGCAGGCCGGTCAGCTTGGCGCCGTGCACTTCGCCGACGCCACCGCCCATGAATTCACCCTGCTGCGCGGCCAGCAAGACACGCTTGCCCTGCAGCGTCGCTTCGCCGACGACGATGCCATCGTCGAAGGCGGCCGGCTGGTCGAGCTGGGCCAGGTGCGGGCTCATCATGCGCCGCGCGGGGCCGAGGAATTCGCGGAACGAACCCGCATCGACCAGACCGGCGATGCGTTCGCGTGCATCGGCTTCGTAATAGCTGTGGCGTTGCACGTGGCTCATGGCGTGCCTCCGGCCAGCAGGGTTTCCACCGCCTGGTCCAGGCGCAGGCTGACCACGGCCGGCGTCGCACCGGCATCGTTGATCGAGACGCGCACGTCGCGCAGTGGATGGCGCTGGGCGAAATCGGCAATGACCGCCTGCCAGATGGTGCCGAAGCCCTGCGCGGCGGTGATGATGCGCACCGTCATCGCCCCGTCCTGCGCGGCAGGTTCCAGCAGGATTTCCAGGTTGCCCGAGGCGAGCACGCCCACCAGCACCGCATCGCGCGGGAACTGCACGGGGGTGCGGCCGTCGAATCGATAGTCGAGGGTTTCCATGCTCAGTCCCTTACCAGTTGCGGAAGCGCTTGGGCGGGTCGTACAGGCCGCCGGACCAGCGCACCAGGTCCTTCACCGAACGCGCGGCCAGCAGGTCACGGCTGGCATCGCGCGGCGAGATGCCGAGATCTTCGGGACGACGGATCACGCCGCGGTCGCGCAGGTTTTCCACCATCGCGCGGTCGCGGCCGAGGCCGACGGCGGTGTAGCCGGAGACGCCGCGGATCGCCTGTTCGCGTTCCTCCGGCGTACGGCACAGCAGCAGGTTGGCGATGCCTTCTTCGGTCAGCACGTGGCTGACGTCGTCGCCGTAGATCATCACCGGCGGCAGCGGCATCTGTGCGCGCTCTGCCAGCTCCCAGGCATCCAGGCGATCGACGAAGGCCGGCGCCATGTGTTCGCGGAAGGTTTCCACCATCTGCACCACCAGCTTGCGCCCGCGCGGCATTTCGCCGGGCCGCGCGGCCTGCTGGCCGGCCTTGATCCAGGCGTCGCTGGCATGGCGGCGGCCGCGTGCATCCGACCCCATGTTGGGCGCACCGCCGAAGCCGGCGATGCGGTCGCGGGTGGCGGTGGAACTGTTGCCCTGCAGGTCGACCTGCAGGGTCGAACCGATGAACATGTCACACGCGTACAGGCCGGCGGTCTGCGAGAACGCGCGGTTGGAGCGCATCGAGCCGTCGGCACCGGTGAAGAACACATCGCCACGGGCGGCGATGTACTTCTCCATGCCCAGTTCCGAACCGAAGGAGTGCACCGATTTGACGAAGCCCGATTCAATGGCCGGAATCAGTGCCGGGTGCGGGTTCAGCGCCCAGTGCTGGCAGATCTTTCCCTTCAGGCCCAGTGATTCGGCATAGGTGGGCAGCAGCAGTTCGATCGCGGCGGTATCGAAGCCGATGCCGTGGTTGAGGCGGTTCACCCCGTACTCGGCGTAGATGCCCTTGATGGCCATCATCGCCATCAGCACCTGGATTTCGGAGATCTGCGCCGGGTCGCGGGTGAACAGTGGTTCGATGTGGTTCGGGCGCGGCGCCTGCACCACGAAGTTGACCCAGTCAGCGGGGATATCGACGCGGGGGAGGGTGTCGACGATTTCGTTGACCTGGGCGATGACGATGCCGCCGCCAAAAGCGGTGGCCTCGACGATCACCGGGGTGTCTTCGGTGTTCGGGCCGGTATAGAGGTTGCCGTGGCGGTCGGCGGCCTGCGCGGCCACCAGGGCCACGCGCGGGGTCAGGTCGATGAAGTAGCGGCCAAACAGTTCCAGGTAGGTGTGGATGGCACCGATCTGGATGCGCCCTTCGGCCACCAGGTTGGCCAGCCGCACCGACTGCGGGCCGGAGAACGAGAAGTCCAGTTTCGAGGCGATGCCGCGCTCGAACACATCCAGGTGCGAGGGCAGGGACAGCACCGACTGCACCATGTGCAGGTCGTGCACCCGCGCCGGGTCCAGGTCGGCCAGCGCCTGGGCCAGGAAATCGGCCTGCTTCTGGTTGTTGCCTTCCAAGCAGACCTTGTCGCCCGGTTCCAGCAAGGCATGCAGCAGGTCGGCGACATCGGCGGCGGCGACCTGGCGGCCCCGTGCCCAGGGCGCGGCCCGTTCCAGGCGGGCCTGGCGGCTGCGTTGCAACGTGTCCCAGCTCGGGTTCATCGACCTGCTTCCGATTGGCGTTGAGATAATTACGCCATAATTACGGAACGGGCCGCAACTCGCAGTGCAGCAAATTCTGGTGTGCCAGTCCGGTAGGCGCTTTCATGTTTTCGCCCATGCCTTGTACGCTCGGTCTTCTTCACCGGCATCGACCGGCCGTCCACAGGGGGACACGCGCATGGATCCTGGGAATCTGGTTGCCGGCATGGCACGCACGCGCCGGGTGGTCCGCGCATTCGCCTTCGGCCTGCTGGCGCTGTACGCGCTGGTTCTGCTGGTTAGCGAGGCGATCAGGGGCGAGCCGCCCGTGCTGTGGGCCTGGGGCCTGCCGGCGCTGTTCGCAGGCATCGCAGGGTTCAATGCCCGCCGTCTGCTGGCCCGCCCTGATGAGGTGCGCGAGCGTGCGCGCGTCGATCAGGTCCTGCAGACGTTGTCATCGCTGGACACCGATGCGCGTGCCGCACGCCTGTCGCGACTGAAGCGCCGGATACTGATCGGCGGTGTTTCAGTTGCAGCCAGCGTCGCCACATTGCTGCTCATTCCCGCCGATTACCCGCGTGCGGTGGCGTGGACCTGGCTGTGGCTGTTCGTCAGTGCGTTCATGACCTGGGCCTACTGCGCCGGATTCCTGCTCGTCCGCCGCTGGCGGCGGTGAATTTCCGCCGGGCATGGCCCGGCGCTACCTCTGGTCTTGACCCAGACCATGGGCCTCTACATGGCGGGGTCAGAGCCCTTTCCTGCGGAAAGGGATCCGACCCCGGTGCCTGGCTCAGAACTTCCAGCGCAGGCTGGCGGCCACGAAGCGCGGTTCGCCGTAGTTGTTGTAGTCCAGGTTGGCCCAGTAGGTCTTGTCCAGCGCGTTGCGCACGCTCAGCGTGGCCGTCCAGTTGTCGCTGATGCGGTAGTTGGCGTTGAACTGCAGCAGTGCGTAGGCCGGCTGGTTCACCGTGACCGTGCCACCCAGCGGGTAGGGAATGTTGTAGCCCTGCACCTTGCTCTGCCACTGCACGCCAGCACCCACGCTCAGGCGTTCCAGTGCGCCGCGCAGGCGCAGCTGGGTGTTGATCTGCAGCAGGTCTTCGGCGGGGTTGGCGTACAGCAGGTCGGTGGCCGCGCGGGTCACCTTCACGTGGGTAAAGCCGGCGTTGACGGTCCAGCCCGGCAGGATCTCGCCGTTCACGTCCATTTCCCAGCCACGCGCCTTGGTGCCGTTCACGCCTATATAGGCCGAGCTGCCATCGCTGAGCGAACCGTCCGGCACGCTCATGTCGCGCACCGCGTAGTTGTCCTGCTTGGCCTCGAACACCGCGGCATTGGCGGTCAGGCGGCCGTCGAACCACTGGGTCTTCAGGCCCGCTTCCAGGTTCGAACCCTGCACCGGTGCCAGCAGGTTCTCGTTCTTGTCCTTGTAGTTCTGCGGATTGAAGATTTCGGTGTAGCTGGCATACGCAGAGACATTCGGGGTGATGTCGAAGACCAGGCCCACGTACGGGGTCACTTCATCGCTCACCTTGTAGGCGCCGCTGGTGCCGGTGTAGGTGCCGGCCGCGTTGAACGCGCGGGTACGGGTTTCCCAGCGGCTCAGGCGTGCGCCGGCAATCAGCGAAAGCGGCTCGGCCAGGTGCAGGCGTGCGGCCAGGTACACACCGCTCTGGGTGGTCTTGGCCACGCGGCGCGCACCGGTACGGGTGTAGGTCACTTCGGAAATATCGCCGTTCCAGTCGTACACGTTGGGAATGTAGTAGCAGCGTTCGTTGCCGCAGCGGGCCCAGTCGGTCGGGAAGTTCAGCGTGGTGGTGTTGGTGGTCGCTTCCAGGTCGGCCCACTGCGCGCCGAAGGTCAGGTCGTGCTGCTGGTTGAACAGCTCGAACGTGCCGGTCAGGTAGGCGTCGATGTTGCGACGGGTGTCTTCGGCATCGCCGGCGGCGGCGCGCAGGAAGATGCCCGAACCGGTGGCCGGGTTCGGGTTGCCGGTACCGTACAGGCGCACGTTCTGCACGTTGCCGCGGGTGTAGGCGGTGTTGATCTTCAGCAGCCAGTCGTCGCCGAAACGCTGTTCCAGGTTGGCGAACACGGTGCTGGTCTCGCGCTGCCAGTAGCTCCACTTCGGCGACAGGTTGGTCGAGCGCGGCAGGTGGGCGAAGTTGCCCTGGCTGTCGAAGAACGGCACGGTGCCCCAGGTGGAACCCACCGGGTTGTTGTCCTGGGTCTGGTAGCCCAGGGTGACCGTGGTGCTGTCGGTCACATCGCCTTCCAGCACGGCCATGCCGGCCATCTTGTTTTCTTTGTAGCGGTCGTAATAGAAATCACGATCGGTGTAGGCGGCGACCACGCGGCTGCGGAAGCGGCCGTCGCTGGTCAGCGGCGCGTTCACGTCCGCTTCCATGCGGCGGTAGTCCCAACTGCCGGCACTGACTGCGAACGAGGCATCGAACTCCTTGCCCGGGCGCTTGCGCAGCAGGTTCACCGTGGCCGAGGGCACACCGGCGCCACTGAGCAGGCCGTTGGCACCGCGGATCACTTCTACGCGGTCGTAGAAGGCGGTGTCGTATTCCTGGTTGGTCGAGCCGCTGTAGGTGGGAATGCCATCGACCTGGAAGTCGGTGATGGCGAAACCGCGCGCGTAGTACAGCGGGCGCTGGGTGTCATAGAAGGACACGCTGACGCCGGTCACGTTGCGCATCACGTCGTTGATGCTGAACAGCGATTCGTCCTGCAGGCGCTGCAGGCCGATCACGGTGGACGACTGCGGGGTTTCCTGCAGGGTGATCGGCAGGCGCGTGGTGCTGGCCGGGGCGGCCTTGTCGGCACGCACGCTCACCTTGTCCAGGGTCTTGGCGTCGGACGCATCAGCGCCGGCATCGGCGGCGAACGCCGAGGGCGCCGACAGGATCAGGACGGACAGCAGCGCGGCCGACAGCGGCGCGCGGCGGGGCAGGCGGGAAGCGTAGAGGGACATGGAGGGCTCGGGGCGGGAAGGGAAAGGGCGGGCGGCAACAGTCATCCGGCACGCGAGCGGCGGCATCGGGCGGGGTCAGGTCCATCTGCGGGAGGGCGCAGGTCAGTTGCGCGGGGTGCAAATGTAAATCGTTATTAACAACATTACAATTCGTGATGCGCGCCAGGATCCGACCCCGGGGTCAGAGCCCTTTGCCCCGGCAAAGGGCTCTGACCCCTTCCCGGCGCACAAACGCGAACGGCCACCCGAAGGTGGCCGTTCGTTTCTACTGCATGGGAAATGCCTGGCTTACAGCGCCTGCAGTTCCTCGTTGGCGTTGCGCTTTTCCTTCGCCGCCGCCGGGGCCGGCGTGGCAGCCGGCACGGCTGCCGGGGCGGCCGCAGCATCGGTCGGCACTTCCAGGTAGGGAAGGTGCAGGGTCTGGCTGGTCAGCGTACGGATCTCGTTGGTCAGCGCCGCGCTTTCATTCAACTTGCGGCCGTACGACGGCACGATCTCGCGCAGGCGGGCTTCCCAGCCGGCCTTCATCTGTTCCGGGAAGGCCTTGGCCATCAGGTCCAGCATGATCGGCGGCGAGGTCGACGCGCCCGGCGAAGCACCCAGCAGCGCGGCAATGGTGTGGTCCTTGTCGGTCACGATCTCGGTACCGAACTGCAGCACCGGGCCCTTCAGCGGGTCGCGCTTGATGATCTGCACGCGCTGGCCGGCGGTGATCAGCTTCCAGTCGCCCGGCTTGGCGTTGGGGAAGTACTTCACCAGCTCGGCCTGGCGATCGGCGTCGTTCAGGCGTGCCTGGGCCATCAGGTACTGCACCAGGTCCAGGTTGTCCTTGCCCACTTCCAGCATCGGGCCGACGTTGTTGTGGTTCACCGACGAATACAGGTCCCACCACGAGCCGTGCTTCAGGAACTTGGTGCTGTACAGCGCGAACGGGCCAAACAGCACCACCGGCTTGCCGTCCAGCTTGCGCGCATCCAGGTGCGGCACCGACATCGGCGGCGAACCGGTTTCGGCCATGCCGTAGGCCTTCACGCCATGGCGCGTGGTCACGTCCTGGCCCTGGAAGGCCAGGAACTGGCCGCCCACCGGGAAGCCGGCGTAATCCTTCGATTCGGGAATGCCGGACATCTGCAGCAGCTTCAGCGCGGCGCCACCGGCACCGATGAAGACGAAGCGGGCATGGGTGGTGGCTTCGGTGTTGGCCTTCAGGTCCTTCACCGTCACGTTCCAGCTCTTGTCGGCGTTCTGCCGCAGCGCGCTCACTTCATGGTTCAAGTGCAGCTTGAAGTTCGGGCTGCGCTGCAGGCCGGCGGTCAGCTGGCGGGTGATCACGCCGAAGTTGACGTCGGTGCCCAGTGGCATCCAGGTGGCGGCCACCTTCTGCTTCGGGTCGCGGCCTTCCATCAGCAGCGGGGCCCACTGCTTGATCTGCGCCGGATCTTCCGAGTACTGCATGCCGTAGAACAGCGGGTTCTTCACCAGCGCCTGCTGGCGCTTGTGCAGGTAGGCGATGTTGTCATCACCCCAGACGAAGCTCATGTGCGGGGTCGGGTTGATGAAGTCGCTGGGCTGGCTCAGCCGCCCTTCCTTCACCTGGTGCGACCAGAACTGGCGCGAGACCTCGAAGCTTTCGGCAATGCCGACCGCGCGCTTGGTCTCGATGCTGCCATCGGGCAGTTCCGGGGTGTAGTTCAGTTCGGCGAAGGCCGAATGGCCGGTGCCGGCGTTGTTCCAGCCGTCCGAGCTTTCGTTGGCCACGCCATCCAGGCGTTCATAGACCTGGATGTTCCAGTCCGGCTGCAGTTCCTGCAGGTAGGTGGCCAGGGTGATGCTCATGATGCCGCCGCCGACCAGGACGACGTCGACGGGTTTGTCGTTGCTCGCCGCCGGCACCGAGCGCTGGGTCAGCGGCCAGTACAGGAACAGCGCGGCTACCAGCAACAGCAGCACGAGCAGGGCGAGAAGGGCCTTGCCAAATTTCTTCATGGGGGTGACTTATGGCGTGGGGAAGGGGTTCAGGATGCGCGCCGGGTAGGGAAAGGGCGTGAAGAAACAACGCCTTGCAGCATCCAGGAGGCGGATTTTAACCCTTTCGGGTCCGGATTTGGTGCAACGCAGCATCCGGCCGCCCTGGCGCGGTAGCGCCAGGCCATGCTCCTCAGACCAGCTCCAGGATCTCGTCCCCGGCCTCGTCCACGTCGCCGGTGGCTCGCCAGCCCAGGTGACGGTAGAACCCGTACGAGCGCGAGCGGGGATCGGCCGAACAGGCCAGGAACAGCCGGCCATGCCCGGCAGCGCGGGCAAGTTCGATCACTTCCTGCAGCAATCGCTGGCCGATGCCGCGGCCCTCGTAATCCGGCAGCAGGGCCAGTACCAGCACTTCGCCACTGTCACGGTCGGCGAAGCCATAGCCGACCAGGGTGCCGTTGTCTTCGGCGATGTGGCCGATGAAGTCGCCCTGTGCAATGCCCTCGGCCCAGCTGTCCGCGGTGATGCCCAGCTCGGCCAGTTGCGCCGCACTGAAGGCGTTCTCGCGGGTTCGCCCGCGCAGGTCGATGCAGGCGGCCGCATCATCGGGCCGGGCGGGGCGGTAGTGGATCGTCATGTCTGTTCCCTTGGTAGCGCCGGGCCATGCCCGGCGCAGGCATTGGCCACGAACGGTAGCGCCAGGCCATGCCTGGCGGATCCCTTCAATCACTGCCAATGGTGAAGTATTCCGCCGCGAAATAGACCACCTGGTAAACCAGCGCCACCGCGGCCAGCAGCACGTGCGCGCGGGCGCTGCGCAGGTTCCAGCCCAGCACGCAGACCACCAGCATCAGCGCCGAATGCAGCGGATAGGCCTCGCCCAGCAACTGCCAGCGGCTGCGCCCCTTGATCGCCGTGTCCACCAGATCCAGCAGCGTCAGCACCGCGATCACGCCGAAGATCCAGCGCCGGCGCTGCAGCAGGTAGCGGCCGTAACTGCCGTAGTCGCGCAGGTCGTCGGGAAACAGCAGCGCGCACAGCAGGAACCAGGTTGCGCTGTAGGCGATCACGAACAGATAGGTTTCAAACGTCCAGCGGTGCACTTCGATCAGGCGGAATTGCCACCACCAGAACGTGACCAGCGACACCAGGGTCCACGCTACCCAGCACAGGTGCAGGGCTGAACAGCCGCGGCGCTGCGGGTGCTCGATGATCTGCGCCAGCCCCTTCAGCAGGGTGGTGATCGACAGGCCCAGGATGATGCCCAACACCACGCGGATATGCAGGAACAGCGGATCGGTCCCCATCGCCCAGCCCCTCAAGGTCGGTTGCCGCGATGCTGGCACAGAACAAGGCCCCGCAGAACGGGATCCGACCCCGGGCCGTTCCAACAACTCGCGGAAAACCATCGAAGGCGGGGTGGGTCCGGTTGCGGGGGCGTGAGCGCCATGGATGGCGCGACCGAGGCTACATGGGTGAGGGCGCTTTGCTTGCGAAGCACTGCTTCGCAAGCGCCCGAACGCCTAGCCGCCAGCGGCTGGGCCGGGCCCCGGAGGGGGACTTGCGCCGTCCCCCGCAACCGGACCCATCCTGCCTACCCATGGATAGCACGCTGTTGCTGTTGCTCCGGCTCCGGCTCCGGCTCCGGCTTCTGCAGGTGCAGGGCGCAGCCCTGCCGCCTCAGCGCTTCCGCCGCACCAGTGCGGTCGATGCGTCCAGCACGGCGCGGGTCAGCAGGGCCATGGTCTGCACATCGCCCTTCCAGTGCTGCCAGTACAGCGGCACGTCTTCCCAGGCGCGCTGGCGCACGTAGACCAGGCGGCCGGCATCCAGGTGCCGCTTCACCAGCGGCAGTGGGTTCATGGTCCAGCCCAGGCCGCCCAGATTGGCCTGCACGAACGCGCGGGTGGAGGGAATCCACCAGGTCGGCGCGGTGCTGGGCAGCTCGTCGCCGGCCATTCGCCGAGCAAAACGGGCTTGCATGTCGTCCTTGCGGTTGAACACCAGTACAGGCGCCTGCGCCAGCGCCTGCGCGGTCACGCCCTTGGCGAAATGCTGGTCGCGGAACTCCGGGGTGCAGGTGGCGGCGTAGCGGATGCTGCCCAGCGCATGGATCTGGCAGCCCTGCACTGGTTCGTCCAGCGTGGTCACCGCGCCCAGCACCGTGCCTTGGCGCAGCAGTTCCACGGTGTGGTCCTGGTCTTCCACGCGCAGGTCCAGGGTGGTGCCGGTGCCCTGGGCAAAGGCGTGCGCAGCTTGCGGAAACCAGGTTTCCAGGCTGTCATGGTTCACCGCCACCGGAATGCTGGCCTGCGGCAGGTCCTCGTCGGCCAGGCCCATGCGGTGCAGCGCGTCGTGCTCCAGCAGGGCGGTCTGTTCGGCCAGCTGCACCAGCAACTGGCCTTCGGCGGTAGCGGTGGCCGGGGTGCCGCGCTTCACCAGCAGGCGGCCGATGCGGTCTTCCAGTGCCTTTACCCGCTGCGAGATGGCCGACGGGGTGACATTGAGCGCCTGCGCGGCGCGGTCGAAGCTGCCTTCGCGGATCACCGCGGCCAGGGCCCGCAGCTGGGCGTGATCGATACGCATCCGATTAAGCTCCGCTAATGTTGGTTAAGTAAGTTTAGCTCGTCTTCTTCATGTTGCGGCGCGACAATAGCGCCCATTCCGGTGCTGTCCGCCTTCGCGAGGCACCGTCCCCCCAGCAAGACAAGGCAGTGAATCCCATGTTCCCGGTCATCTCCGCCAGCACCGGCCTCGGTGCCTGGTTCTCTGGTGCAGCCACCGGCATCGGCCTGTTCGCCGTGGTCGGTGCCCAGAGCGCCTTCATCCTGCGCCAGGGCATCCTGCGCAAGCACATCGTGCCGGTGGTCGCCACCTGCGCGGCCATCGATGCGTTCTTCATCTTCGCCAGCGTGGCCGGCCTGCGCACCCTCACCACGGCGCTGCCGTGGCTGACCACCGCGGTGCTGTGGACCGGCGTGGCCTTCCTGGCCTGGTATGCCATGAAGTCCGCGCGCCGTGCCTTCGCCGGTGGCGGTGGCATGGGCGAGGCCGACAGTGACGACGGCAGCCGCCGTGCGGTGCTGATGGCGGCAGTCGGCTTCTCGCTGATCAATCCGCACTTCTGGCTGGACATGATGGTGATTGGTTCGATTGCCGAGAACTTCGGCAATGCACGCATGGCGTTCGCCGCCGGCGTGGTGACCGCCAGCTGCCTGTGGCTGACCGCGCAGGGCCTGGGCGCGCGCCTGCTGGCACCGCTGTTCACCAAGCCCAGCACCTGGCGGGTACTGGACGGCACCATCGCCGTGATCCTCAGCATCCTGGCCCTGACCCTGGCGGTGCGCGGGGTCCACTGACCCACCGCGCACGCCCCCCGAACCCACGTCCTGACTCTCTCTCCAAGGTAGTGGCCATGGCGGCACCGGCAACGGTGCCGTCTTTTTTTTGTCGCCGCCAGCACTGGCGGGCGGGAATCGGCCGTGCCTAGAATCGACGATGCGGACAGGGTGTCCGCTTCAAGGGGGAAGGATGCGCAAGTGCTTGCTGGCTGCCCTGGTTGCAGCCGTGCTGTTGCCGGGGAAGGCAATGGCGGTCGATGTGGATGCGTTCGTGCGCCAGGAGGCGTTCGGCGATCTGAAGATTTCACCCAGTGGCCAGTACTACGCCACCACCGTGCCGGGTGAGGATTTCACCGCGCTGGCGATCCTGCGGTCATCGGACAATTCGGTGGTCAGCAGCATGCGGCCACCGAGCAACAACCACGCCACCGATTTCCATTGGGTGAACGACTCCCGCCTGCTGATCGGCGTGGCTGAAAAGTTCGGCAGCCTGGACGAGCCGTCGCCCACCGGCGAGCTGCTGTCGATGAACGCCGAAAGCGGCCGTACCGAACTGCTGGTGGGCTACCGGGTAACCAGCAACGGGCCGGGCACGCGCATTCAGCCGAAGAAGGTGGAGGCCATCGCTGCCTTCCTGTCCGACGACCTGCCGGACGACGACCGCAACGTGGTGATCGCGGTGTGGCCCTTCAGCGAAGATCCCTACACCCGCGCCGAGCGCCTGGACGTGCAGAGCGGCAAGCGCGCCACGGTGGCCCGTTCGCCGGTGCGCCGCGCCGATTTCACCACCGATGCGCAGGGCCAGGTGCGCTTTGCCCACGGCGCGGGCACGGACAACGTCAACAAGCTGTACTACCGCGCGGCCAACGGCGCCGATTGGGCGCTGGTGAACGATGAGAGTGTGTCCGCACGCATCGAAACCGCGATTGGTTTTTCCGAAGACGGGCAGCTGGCCTATCTGAAGAGCGAGCAGTCCAGCGGTCCCGATGCCATCGTCAGCTGGAATCCGCAGACACGTGAGCGCAAGACCGTGCTGCGCGACGAGGTGGTTGATCCGTACCGCATCATCGTCCGTCCCGGTACCCGCATTCCGGTCGGCGCGCTGTACCTGGGCGACACCCCGCGCACGCGTTTCTTCGACGAGACGTCGGCCGATGCGCGGCTGTACCGCAGCCTGGAGGCGGCGTTCCCCGGCCAGGCGGTGTTCATTACCTCCAGCACCCGCGACGGCAACAAGGTGCTGGTACGCGTCTGGTCTGGCTCCAACCCCGGCGACTTCTATGTCTACGATATTGCCGCGCGCAAGGCTGATTATCTGATCAGCCGCAGCGACTGGATCAACGTGGAGAAGACCGCGACGGTCAAGCCGTTCAAGCTGAAGGCCCGCGACGGCCTGCCGCTGCACGGTTACCTGACCGTGCCGCATGGCAGCGACGGCCGTAACCTGCCGATGGTGGTCATGCCGCATGGCGGGCCGCTTGGCATCTACGACGATGGCAGCTACGACCGCGAAGCGCAGATGCTGGCCGCGGCCGGTTACGCGGTGCTTCAGGTCAATTTCCGTGGCTCGGGCAACTACGGCCGTGCCCACGGCCAGGCGGCCGCCGAGCAGTGGGGCAAGGCCATGCAGGACGACGTGACCGATGCCACCCGCTGGGCGATCAGCCAGGGCGTGGCCAACAAGGACCGCATCTGCATCTATGGCGCCAGCTACGGCGCGTACTCGGCCATGATGGGCGCCGTGCGCGAACCTGGCCTGTACCAGTGCGCGGCCGGCTACGTGGGGGTGTACGACCTGCCCATGATGTTCAACCGCGGCGACGTGCAGGACCGCAAGTCGGGCATGACCTACCTGCGCGAATGGTTGGGCGACCCGGCCAAGCTCGGCGCGGTATCGCCGGTCAACCTGGCCGCGCAGATCAAGGTGCCGGTGTTCCTGGCCGCCGGTGGCGAGGACAAGCGCGCGCCGATCCAGCACACCGAGCGCATGGAAGCGGCGCTCAAGCGTGCCGGAACGCCGGTTGAAAGCCTGTACTACAAGACCGAAGGCCACGGCTTCTACACGCTGGAACACAAGCGCGAGTACTACGGAAAGCTGCTGGCCTTCCTGTCGCGCAGCCTGGGCGGCGCCACGGCCAGCGCCAGCGTGCCGGCGGACAAGGGCAAGGCGCCCTGAGTCTGGCGGCACGGATGCACGGGGTCATTTGACCCCGTGCATCATCCGCTTCAGCAGCGGGGCGGCAACGAAGGCCGCCACCGCACAGCCCAGGCCGATCCACATCAGCAGCCAGAACAGGTGCGCGTAGGCTCCGGCGGCGGCCACCATGTCCAGCGCTTCGCCTTCGGGCACCTCGATCGCCGCCAGCTTGCCGAACAGCGCGGCCAGCGTTTCTGAAAACGCGGTGGCCAGGAACCAGGTGCCCATCATCAGGCTCATCACCCTCGGCACGGCCAGCTGGGTCACCGCCGACAGGCCGACCGGCGACAGGCACATTTCTCCGCTGGCCAGCAGGAAGTAGGCCAGCACCAGCCACCACACGCTGGCCATTTCACCGGTGGCGCCCACCTGCTGTGCGGCCAGCGCCAGCGGTACGAACGACAGCGCACCAATCACCAGGCCCCAGGCCGATTTCACCGGCTTGCCCGGCTCCCAGCCGCGGCGGTCCATCCAGGTCCACAGTGCGGCGAAGGCCGGCGCCAGCAGCACCAGGAACAACCCACCCAGGTAGGTGAGCGAACCGGCGGTCTGCGGAATCACCAGGCAGTCGCGCACCAGCAGCACCAGCATCAGCGCCACGATGGCAATGAAGAACGCACGCGGTGCGTTGGAACCCGGGCGGCGTTCGGCCAGGCGCGCGCTGACCACGAAACCCAGCGGCGCCAGCAGCAGCGACACGATTGACCACGGTAGCGGGGTGCCATCGGTGATCACCAGCGCCGGCACGATGTCCTTGGTCAGCAACCGGTCGGTGAAGGTGACCCACGACCCGTACGACTGCTCGTACATCGTGAAGAACACCAGGGCCATGAAGATCAGCACCATCAGCGCGATCATCTGCTGGCGCTGCACCGGCGTGCATTTGGTGCCGGTGAACCAGGCGAACCAGACCAGCACGCTGCCCAGCACCACCAGCATCAGCATCAGCGCCAGGCTGATTTCACCGCCCAGCGCGAAGGCGCCGTTGCCGGCGGCCCACATCAGCCAGGCCACCGGCAGCACACCGACCACCGCGCACAGATAGATCAGCCACTCGCGCGGCAGGCCCAGCACCTTCTCCTTCAGCGCCGCCGGCTGCGGCGGCTCGGCGTGGCCGTGCAGGTACTTCTGCCCCCACAGGAACATGGCCAGGCCGGCCAGCATGCCGATGCCGGCCGCGCCGAAGCCGTACTTCCAGCCGTAAGCCTCGCCCAGGAAACCGCAGACCAGCGACGAGAACAGCGCGCCCAGGTTGATGCCGGCATAGAACAGCGAGAAGCCCGAATCGCGGCGCGGGTCGTCCTTGGGATAGAGCTTGCCGACGATGGTGGAAATGTTCGGCTTCAGGAAGCCCACGCCCATGATGATCAGCGCCAGCGACAGATAGGTCACCGCCAGTGCCGAGGTGTCGCGCACGACTTCGCCGTTCACCCGGTACGCCGCGTGGCCTTCGAAGGCCATGCCCAGGTGGCCCAGCACCAGCAGGATGCCGCCGAACAGCACCGCACGGCGCATGCCCAGCCAGCGGTCGGCCAGCATGCCGCCGAACACCGGAATGCAGTACACCAGGCCACCGTAGGCGCCCAGCAGGTCCAGCCCGGCCTTGTCACCGAACAGGTGGTACTTGGTCAGGTACAGCAGCAGCAGCGCCTTCATGCCATAGAAGGAAAAGCGCTCCCACATTTCGGTGAAGAAGCAGACGTAGACGCCCTTGGGGTGGCCCAGGAAATCGTCGGAAGCAATCGCGGTGGAATTCATCGGCGGATTATAGGCGCGTGCCGCAGGCACGCGCCGGGTAGCGCAACCACGCCAGATCGCGCCGGCGCGCCTTGAACCGCCCGAACGCGCGCGTGGCCGGGTACAGCGCCACCGCCAGCGCACAGGCCACCAGCAGCAGGCCGGCCACCGAATCCAGCGCGTACAGGCTGCCGTGGGTCGGCCCCCAGATCGCCAGCGCGGTCAGGTACATCAGCTTCAGCACATACAGGTGCAGCAGGTAGAAGAACATCGGTGCGGCGCCAATGTCGGCCAGCGGCTGCAGGGCGCGGGCCAGCGGCGGCCACTCATACAAGCGCAGCAACAGCAGGCCGACGCCCAGGGTCAGCAGCAGGAACTGCAGCGACGGCGGGTACTTGGTCACGTTGAACACACTCATCCAGGTGCGCAGCGCGCTGTCCTGGTGCTGCCACGGCGCTTCGCCATAGCCGTTGGCCAGGCGCAGCAGGGCGAACGCCGCCAGCGCACCCAGCCCGGCCCACAGCAGCCAGCGCTGGCGCTGCGCCGGGTCGCGGTCGCGGGCGAACCACGGCCCCATCAGATAGCCCAGGGCGATCACCCCGATCCACGGCAGCAGCGGGTAGGAGGTGCGCAGGCGCATCACCCCGGCATCGATCCAGTCACGCTGGTGCAGCACCTTCCACAGCACCGCCAGCACGCCGTTGCCTTCCACCCGCACCCCATCGAACAGGTTGTGGCCTGCCACCAGCAGCACGCCCAGCACCAGCAGGGCAGGGCGCGGCATCCACAGCAGGCCGGCCAGCGCGATCATGCTCAGCCCGATCGCCCAGATCACCTGCAGGTACAGGGTGTCCGGCGGGAACTGGAAGGTCCAGGCGAAGCTCACCAGGGTCAGTTCCAGCACCACCAGGAACAGGCCGCGCTTGAGCAGGAAGGCCGCCGTGGCCCGGCGCGGGTCGGCCTGGCGCTGGCCGTACAGCCACGCCGACAGGCCGGTCAGCAGCACGAACACCGGGGCGCACAGATGGGCCAGCAGGCGGCAGGCGAACAGAGCCGGCGAGACCGTGGCGGCATCCATCGGGTCGCTCACCTGGTACTGCAGGAAAAAGGTCTCGCGCACGTGGTCCAGCAGCATCAGCAGCATCACGGTGCCGCGCAGCTGGTCGATGGAGGCCAGGCGGGGGGAGGGGGAAGAGGCCATGCGGGGAAAGGGAACAAACGATTTGGATAGGATATAACATATCGTTTGCCTCAGTCCCAACGGGGTTTTGCCGGTTCGGCCCGTTGGCGGTACCGACGACCGTGGCGGACGCTGCAGCAGGCGCCCCCATCCTTTGGCACGCTGGACTTGCCGCCCCCTGAACGCTAGCGTGCAAGGGATTTTTTGCCAGCAGGGGCTTCCATGAACCACGACGCTGCGCCCAAGCAGCTCACCTTCCGCGCAGTGGCCCTGGCCATCGTGCTGGCGGTGGTGCTGTCAGCGGCCAACGCCTACCTCGGTCTGTTCGCAGGCCTGACCATCGCCACCGCCATTCCCGCCGCGGTCATTTCCATGGGCGTGCTGCGCCTGCTGGGCGGTGGTTCCATCCTCGAAAACAACATCGTGCAGACCGGCGCCTCGGCCGGTTCGTCCATCGCCGCCGGTGTCATCTTCACCATCCCGGCGCTGGTCATCATGGGCTACTGGCCCGACTTCAAGTACTGGTGGGTGCTGGGCATCGCCGGGCTGGGTGGCCTGCTGGGCGTGCTGTTCTCGGTGCCGCTGCGGCGTTCGATGATCGTCGAAGACCCGCTGCCGTTCCCGGAAGGCAAGGCCGCGGCCGAGGTGCTCAAGGCCGGTGAGAATCCCGGCCCGGGCCTGAAGATCCTGGGTCTGTCGGCCGTCATCGGTGCCTTCGTGAAGCTGGCCGCCGCCAGCGGCATGCGCTTGATTCCCGATGCCTGGGCCACCTCGGCCTACCTCGGCAGCTCCAAGATCACCGCCTTCATCGGCACCAACCTGTCGCCGGCCCTGCTGGGTGTGGGTTACATCGTCGGCCTGAACGTGGGCATCGTGGTGGTGTCCGGTTCGATCCTGTCCTGGCACATCGCCATTCCGCTGTACCAGGCATTCTTCACCCAGACCGATCCGGGCCTGGCCAGCGCCATTGCCGGCGCTTCGTCCACCGATGCGGCGTTCGCCATCTGGAGCGCGAAGATCCGCTACCTGGGCGTGGGCGCCATGCTGATCGGCGGCATCTGGACGTTGATTTCGCTGCGCAAGTCGCTGCTCAGCGGCGTCAAGAGCGGCTTCGCCGCCGCCCGCAAGAGCGGTGGCCCGGCGCTGGCGCACACCGAACGCGATCTGCCGATGAAGTGGATGCTGGTGGCCCTGGTGGCCTTCGTGCTGCCGCTGCTGGCCCTGTACCAGGCCATCGTCGGCCAGTGGCACGTGTCCATTCCGATGACCATCATCATGATCGTCGCCGGCTTCCTGTTCGTGTCGGTGTCGGCCTACCTGGCCGGTCTGATCGGTTCGTCCAACAACCCGGTCTCGGGCATCACCATCTCCACCATCCTGTTCGCTTCGGCGGTGCTGGTGGTGCTGCTGGGCGCCGATGGCCTGAAGCCGGTGGGCGTGGGCCATGCGCCGCTGGGCGCGGTGGCCGCCATCATGATCGGTGCGGTGGTGTGCTGCGCCGCCGCCGTGGGTGGCGACAATCTGCAGGATCTGAAGGCTGGCTACATCGTTGGCGCCACCCCGTGGAAGCAGCAGCTGATGCTGGGCATCGGTGCGTTCTCGTGCGCGCTGATCATGGCCCCGGTGCTGAACCTGCTGGCTACCGCTTACGGCATCGGCGCGCCGACGGCCGAACACCCCAATGCGCTGGCCGCACCGCAGGCCAACCTGATGGCCTCGGTGGCCAAGGGGCTGTTTGGTGGCGAACTGCCGTGGACCTTTATCGGCATCGGTGCCGGCGTGGGCGCGCTCATCATCGCCTTCGACAGCTGGCTGAAGTCGCGCAACGCACGCTTCCGCGTGCCGGTGCTGGCGGCCGCCATCGGCATCTACCTGCCGCTGGAACTGATGGTGCCGATCTTCCTGGGCGGCCTGATCGCCCACTTGGTCGAGCGCTTCCACAAGGTGCGTGCCGACGATGAAGAAGGCCGCGACCGCGTGCACAAGCCGGGCGTGCTGTTCGCCGCCGGCCTGATTACCGGCGAAGCCCTGATGGGCATCGCCATCGCGATTCCGATCGTGCTCAGTGGCGAGGCCGACGTGCTGGCCGCACCGTTCTCGCTGCCGGGCGCGCAGTGGATCGGCCTGGCCGTGCTGTTCCTGGTCGGCTGGTTGATCTACCGCACCGGCAAGCGCGCGCAGGCTTGATGCCCGAGGGGTCGGATCCCTTCCCGCAGGGAAGGGCTCTGACCCTGGCTGGCAGCGTCTGGGTTCAGAGCCGATTCCTGCGGAATCGGATCCGACCCCGGTGCCCCCCACAGACCCCGCTTCGGCGGGGTTTGCTGTTTCTGGCGGCGGGATCGGCGCTGGCCGGCAGGCATGACCGATGGCCTTGGCAGCCCCGCCCGCACAGGCCTACCATCGGTTTTTTGCCGTCCTGCGGAGACCCCGATGAAACTGCGTCATGCCCTGCTGCCACTGAGCCTGCTGGCCGCCCTGCCCAGCGTTGCCGCTGCCCGTGGCCTGGAAGTCCGCGACATGGTGGCCATGGATCGCGTCTCCGCCCCGGTCCTGACCGCCGATGGCAGCACCGTGGTGTTCGCCAAGCGCAGCACTGACGCCGCGCTGAAGTCCAGCACCGCCCTGTTCGCGCGCAACCTGCGCACGCGTGATGCAGCCCCGCCGAAGCAGATCACTCCGGCTGGCTGGAACGTCAATTCGGCTTCGCTGTCGGCTGATGGCCAGACCGTCTATTTCCTCAGCGCCAAGAACGGCAGCCAGCAGCTGTACGCGCAGCCGATCAGCGGCGGCACTCCGCGCCAGCTGACCGACTTCCCGGTGGACGTGGACAGCTACCACGTCTCGCCGCAGGACGACCGCGTGCTGTTCAGCGCCGGCGTGTTCCAGGCCTGCGCGTCCGACCTGGCCTGCACCGAAAAGAAGCTGAAGGACGTGGCCGGCGCCACGGCCAGCGGCAAGGTCTTCGATTCGCTGTTCGTGCGCCATTGGGACACCTGGAACGACGGCCGCCGCAACACCCTGTTCGTGGCCCCGCTGCCGGTTGCCAAGGGTGGCCCGGTGAAGGGCGCCTCGGCACTGAGCGCCACCATTGATGGCGACGCGCCGTCCAAGCCGTTCGGCGGCAATGACGATTTCACCTGGTCGCCCGATGGCAGCAGCGTGGTCGCCAGCATCCGCGTGGCCGGCAAGCAGGAGCCGTGGTCGACCAACTTCGACCTGTACCGTTTCGATGCCGCCGGCAAGCAGGCGCCGGTGAACCTGACCGCGTCGAACCCGGCCTGGGATGCCGGCCCGGTGTTCAGCGCCGACGGCAAGACCCTGTTCTACCGCGCCATGAAGCGCCCGGGCTTCGAAGCCGACCGCTTCGGCCTGATGGCGATGGATCTGGCCAGCGGCAAGACCCGCGAGATCGCCCCGCAGTGGGACCGCTCGGCCGGTGAAATCAACCTGTCCGCCGATGGCGCCAGCATCTACACCACCACCGACGACCTGGGCGAACACCCGCTGTTCCAGATCGACGTGGCCAGCGGCAAGGCCACCAAGGTCATCGGCGATGGCACCGTGTCTTCGGTCAGCGTGGCCGGCAACAGCGTGGCCATCACCCGCAACAGCCTGAAGAGCAACGACCAGGTGCTGGTCGGCCTGCTGCCGGCGGCCGGCGAAGCCATGGGCCCGCTGCGCGCGCTGACCCCGGCTGCCGGTGAAGTGCTCAAGGACGTCAGCTTCGGCGACTACGAACAGTTCGAGTTCAAGGGCTGGAACAACGACACCGTGTACGGCTACGTGGTCAAGCCGCACAACTACCAGGAAGGCAAGTCCTACCCGGTCGCGTTCCTGATCCACGGCGGCCCGCAGGGCAGCTTCGGCAACGGCTGGAGCTACCGCTGGAACCCGCAGACCTACACCGGCCAGGGCTACGCGGTGGTCATGATCGACTTCCACGGTTCCACCGGCTACGGCCAGGCCTTCACCGATGCGATCAGCCAGCACTGGGGCGACCGCCCGCTGGAAGATCTGCAGAAGGGCTGGGACGCGGCGCTGAAAAAGTATTCCTTCCTCAACGGTGACAAGGCCTGTGCGCTGGGTGCCAGCTACGGCGGCTTCATGGTCAACTGGATCGCCGGCAACTGGAACGGCCCGTTCAAGTGCCTGGTGAACCACGATGGTGTGTTCGACCAGCGCATGATGGGCTATGCCACCGAAGAACTGTGGTTCACCGAATGGGAGCAGGGCGGTACCCCGTACCAGAAGGCGGCCAACTACGAGAAGTTCAATCCGGTCAACCACGTGGCCGACTGGAAGAAGCCGATCCTGGTCATCCATGGCCAGCAGGACTTCCGCATTCCGGTCGAACAGGGCCTGGCCGCGTTCACTGCCGCCCAGCGTCAGGGCATCGAATCGAAGTTCCTGTACTTCCCGGACGAAAACCACTGGGTGCTGAAGCCGGCCAACAGCATCCTGTGGCATGACACCGTCAACGCCTGGCTGAAGCAGCACATCGGCAACTGATGGTTGCAGCGCCCCCCCTAGGGGGGGCGCGTTGTTTTCCCCCCGGAGGTGGCCCGCCGTGG
>NZ_JACVUD010000080.1:0-19944 GCF_016624905.1 Stenotrophomonas sp. S49
CTTCCTGCGGAAGGGATCCGACCCCGGGGTCGGATCCCTTCCGCAGGAAGGGCTCTGACCCCGGAAAGGAGAATCAGGGCTTCACGGCCAGGGTGACCAGGCCCAGTTCGGTGGCGCCCTGCGCCTTGCCGTTCTGTGCGGCGGTGGCCGGCCAGGTGAAGGGAATCTTCAGCAGTTCGCGGCCGCCGACTTCGCGCACCGCTTCCACCACCAGGGTGTAGTTGCCGGGGGCCAGCTGCTTCAGCGCCGGCTGCTTGTCGGTGAACGACAGCGCGTGCTTGCCGGCCGGGCGGGTGGGGCCGGTCACGCCGTCCACCGGCACCTGCAGGGTGCGGCCGCTCTTGCGCCACCACTGGCGCAGGTCGGGCAGCCACTTGGTGCCGTGGCCTTCGCTGTTGCTGGTCTGCTGGTACCAGACCGACAGGTTGGCGGCGACCTTCTGGTCGGCCCCTTCCAGCCACACCGCCACGTACGGGCGGTGGTATTCGGCCACGTTGAGCTTGGGCACTTCAACGTTGATGTCCAGCGTGGTGGCGTAGGCGGGGCTGGTGGCCAACAGGCCGCTGAGGGCGATGGTGAGGGTGACGCGCATGGGGCGGCTCCGAAGGGAACGGTTGGAAGTCAGTGGATCAGCAACAGGGCGATCAGCAGCGGAATCATCAGGCCCAGGCCGACCAGCGGCCAGGTCATGCGCCGCTGCCGCGCATGCAGGTGCAGCAGGAACAGGCCGGTGATGCAGAACACCAGGCAGGCCACCGCGAACAGGTCCAGGAACCAGCCCCAGGCCGGGCCGGCATTGCGGCCCTTGTGCAGGTCGTTGAGGTAGGACACCACGCCGCGCGAGGTGGATTCGTATTCCACGGCGCCGGTTTCGCGGTCGATGCTCAACCAGGCATCGCCGCCGGGGCGCGGCAGCGACAGATAGATTTCTTCGGGCGACCATTCGGCCGGGCGGCCGCCGATGGCGATGCCCAGCTGCTGGTCCAGCCACTGCCGCGCCGGGCGCGGGATCGGCGCGTTGCCGTCTTCGCGCGTGCCCAGCTGGGCCAGCACTGCCTGCGGCAGTTCCAGCTGCTGGTTCTGCACCTGCGGCTTGGCTTCGATTTTCGCTGCATGGTTCAGGGTCAGGCCGGTGGCCGCGAACAGCAGCATGCCGATCAGGCACACCGCCGAGCTGATCCAGTGCCACTGGTGCAGGGTACGCAGCCAGAAGCCACGGCTCTGTTGCTGCTGCACGGTGGACGAGGCAGGACGGCTCACGGTGTTTTTCGGGGCAGGTGAAGACCACCCATTACAGCATTAATGAGAATGGCTCGCAATTAGGTGTCGTTGTGTATCCCGCGCGGGTAGATCCACGCCATGCGTGGATGGAGCGGTGCCGACCAAGGTTGGCACCCACCAGAGCAGGGCGGTTGGCACCCACCACAGCAGGGCGGTGGGTGCCGCCACTCAGAAGCGGAAGTTCAGGCTGACCCAGACGCTGCGGGCCTTGTCCTTGTTGTTGTAGTCATCTTCGAACAGCACTTCGTTGGTGTCATCGGTGTAGATGCCATCGCCGTCCAGATCGGTGAAGAAGGTCTGGTAGGTGGTGAAGTCGCGGTCCAGCAGGTTGTTGATGCGGGCGTTCACCGTCAGCCACTCGGTGGCCTCGAACGAGGCGCCCAGGTGCAGCACGGTGTAATCCTTGTAGTAGCGTTCCTGGCCGGTCACCGTGCTGATGCCGCCATAGCGCTTGGAGCGCGCTTCGGCGGTCAGGAACACGTTGAAGCGGTCACTGGCGCGCCAGTCGAAGGTAGCGTTGGCCATGTGCCGCGCGCTGTTGCCCAGCGGCCGGCCCTTTTCGGCGCCGCTCTTCTGCTCGCTGTCGGTGAAGGTGTAGTTGGCGCGCAGGCTGAACTGATCGCTGATGTTCCAGCGCCCGGCCACTTCGGCACCCTGGATCACCACCTCGTCGATGTTCACCGTGCGGGTGCTGCTGGCATAGCCCAGGTCGGCATATTCACCGGTGGAACTGCACGACAGGGTCAGCGCCGCACCGCAGGGCTGCGAGGCGATCTTGTCGTCGAAGCGGTTGTGGAAGGCGGTGGCATTGAAGCTGTGCCCGGCCGGGTGCTGCCAGTAGACGGCCAGTTCGGTGCTGGTGCTGGTTTCCGGCTTCAGGTCGGGGTTGCCGAACATGGGCGAGGTGCCCTGGCCACCGAAACCGATCACGCCGTCGTACAGCTGGGTGGTCTTGGGCGTCTTGAAGCCGGTGCTGATGCCACCCTTCACCGTCCAGGCTTCGTTGACGGTGTACACGCCGTACAGGCGCGGGCTGAGCTGGTCGCCGAACACTTCATGGTCGTCGTAGCGCAGGCCGTAGGTGATCGCCAACGGTGCCAGCACGGTCCATGTGTCCTCGGCGAACAGCGAGTACATGTTGTGGTCCTGGCTCAGGCCCGGCGTACCGCGCTCGGTACCGAACACGCCGTCGGTCAGTTCACCGCGGATCACCTGCGCGCCGACCACGGCCACGTGCTGGCCGGCGGCCTGGAACGGAATGTCCAGCTTCGCATCCAGGGTGTACTGCTCGCTTTCCAGGGTGCGCGCCGGGCGCGGCAGGAAGGTCGATTCGGCCAGCGCGCGGCGTTCGGCCAGCGGCAGCCCGGCATACGGGCCGGTGGCATCGATCATCTGCAGCAGCTGCACGCGCTCGGCCACGGTGAAGGGCATGGTGCGCCCGTCGTTGTTGGTGGCCACGTGCGAAAGCGAAACCAGGCTGTTGCCAAAGCCCCAGCGGCCTTCATGGGTGATCGCCCAGGCATCGCGGGTGAATTCCTGGCTGGGGCTGTAGCCCACGCGCGGATCGGCGCGGCGCGACCAGGTGCCGCCGTTGTTGCGGCAGGCGTTGGCATTGGCACCGCTGGCACCGCGGCAGAAATTGCTGCTGCGCCAGATGCTGCTGATGCTGTCCACGGTGCCGACCGGGTATTCCTCTTCGCCGGCGTCGTTGATCTTGATCGCGTTGTCGTACTCCTGGCGCGAGGTGTCGTAATCCAGGGTCAGGCGCTGGGTATCGCTGATGTTCCAGTCCAGGCTGATGCCGCCGGCCTTGTTGGTGTTGTCCACGGTCTTGCCACCGCCACCGAAGCCCAGCGAGCGGTCATGGGCCACGCCGCTGGGGTCGAGCACCGGGCTGTACACCGGGTTGGAGGCATCGCGGTCGTACCAGCTGGCGCGCGCCGACAGGTTCAGCACGTTGGGCACCAGCGGGCCGGTCACGTAGACATCGGCGGTGCGGTCGTCGCCGAACTGGTCGTCGGTCTCAAAGGTGCCGCCCAGCGTGGCCGAGCCGCTCCAGCGGTCCAGCGAACGCTTGGTGATGATGTTGATGACGCCGCCCATGGCATCGGCGCCGTACAGGGTGGAGGCCGGGCCACGGATCACTTCGATGCGCTCGATCGCATCCAGCGGCGGGATGTGGTTGAACTGGTTGCCGCCGAAGTTGTTCGGGTAGATGTCGCCGTGGTTGTTCTGGCGGCGGCCGTTGACCAGGATCAGCGTGTAATCCGAGCCCATGCCACGCATGGAAATGGTGCCCTGGCCGGTCTTGTCACGGGTTTCGCCTACGTCCACGCCTTCCAGGTCGCGCACCGCGTCCAGCAGGGTCATGTAGGGGCGGGTGGTCAGCTCTTCCTGGGTGATGACGGAAATGCTGGCCGGGGCGTCGGTGATCTTCTGTTCGAAGCCCGAGGCGGTGACCACCACGGTATCCAGGGTCTGCGGTGCGCCGGCGGCGGCACCGTTGGCGTAGGCAGGGGCGGCGAAGGCCGCCAGCACGGCGCTGGTCAGCAGGTGGCGGGACAGGGACGAACGAACACGATGGCGCTGGGCCATGGCAGGAACCTCGAAGGATGCGAGCGCGCGCGGAACCGCGCGGCAGGCGCGGTGGCGGCAGGAATGCCCGGTCAGGGGCGGCAGGGAACGAACACGCAGCGGCGCGCTGGCTGTACCGCCGATGCGGTCAGCCAGGGCCGGGGATCAGGCCAGCGGCGGCGCCTGGCCGCGTTGCTGGCGACGCCCGGGCGCGTCGGCCCAGGGCGTGTCCGGAGCGGCCAGCGGCCAGTCCGGCTGCGCGACGGCATGCGCCGGCGCGGTCGGGATCAACTGCAGTTCGCTGTGCAGCCACTGGCGTGCCAGCAGCAGGGGCGGCGCCGTGTCGGTTGTCTTCTGCGGGGTTGCAGCGCAGCGGCGCAGCTTGGCCGGGGCCTCTTCGTGCGCCCCGCGCTCACCGCCACGTTCTTCCAGCGGCTGCTGCTGTGCCTGGGCCAGGCCCGCGTGGGCAACCGGCAACAGTGGCAGGGTGCCCAGCAGCAACGCCAGCATCGCCACCCACGCCAACAGGCTGGCCAGCACAGGCCGGCGGCCGCGCATGGCGGTACCAAGCTGCACGTGGCGAAGCGGGCGGGGGCGAAGCGGGCCAAGCAAGATGGGCAACCCTGGGAACGGCCGGAACCGCCGGCGTCAACGGGGCGTGATTGTAATGAGAGCGGTTAGCAGTTGCAAATGAGAACGATTGTCAGGTGGCGTCGCGTGCCGGGCAGATCGCTCAGACCTCGCTCCAGCGCCGCAACAGGTTGTGGTAGACGCCGGTCAACTGCAGCACGGCACCGGGGTCGGCGCTGGTCTGCCGCAGGCGCTCGATGGAGGTATCCATTTCCCACAGCAGGCGGCGCTGGGCATCGTCGCGGATCATGCTCTGCACCCAGAAGAACGAGGCCACGCGCGCGCCGCGGGTGACCGGAGTGACCTGGTGCAGGCTGCTGGACGGGTAGACGATCAGGTCACCGGCGGGCAGTTTCACTTCGTGTTCGCCGTAGGTATCGCTGATCACCAGCTCGCCGCCGTCGTATTCCTCCGGCGCGGACAGGAACAGGGTGCAGGAAATGTCCGAGCGCAGCTGTTCGCCGTGGGCCAGGTTCATCACTGCGCCGTCCACATGGAAACCGTAGGTGCCGCCGCCGGTGTAACGGTTGAAGCGTGGCGGCAGGATCTTCAGCGGCAGGGCCGCGGCAAAGAACAGCGGGTGGCGCTGCAGCGCGGCCAGCACGATGCTGCCCAGTTCGGCTTTCAACGGCGATGCATCGGGCAACTGCTGGTTGTGCTTTACCCGCGCGCCCTGCACGCCCACCGTTTCGCGGCCATCGGCCCAGTCGGCCGCATCCAGGCGCTGCCGCAGCTGGGCGACATCGTCGGAAGACAGGACCTGCGGAATGTGCAGCAGCATGGCGATTCCTCGAAAGGCGCGGGGGAGACGGGCTCCCCCGCGCGCTGCATCAGAAGCGGATGTCCGCGCTGAGCAGGAAGGTGCGCGGTGCACCCGGGGTGTAACGGTAGCCGCTCTTGTTGATGCTGGCCACGTACTGCTTGTCGAACAGGTTGTAGCCGTTCAAGCGCAGCGACACGTGCTCGTTCACGTCCCACGAGACCATGGCGTCGTACACCGCATAGGACTTGGTGAACGACGGGGTGCCCACCGCGCCGTCGGTGCCGCGGTGCATGCCGGCGGCGTAGCGCACGCCACCGCCCACGGTGATGCCGTGCGGCAGCACGTAGCTGGTCCAGCCGGTGAACGTATCGTCCGGGGTGTAGGTCAGGTTGGTGGTGCCGTCGGCGGCCACCTTCGCGCCTTCCTTCACTTCGGTATCCAGATGGCTGAAGCCGGCGCTGACCGACCAGTTCTCGGTCACCCGGCCGACTGCCGACAGTTCCACGCCCTTCACCCGCTTGCTGCCGGTCTGGGTGGGGTTGCCGGCATCGTCCAGCACGGTGGTGTTGATTTCATTGTCCACGTCGGTCTGGAACAGCGCCAGGTTCACCGCCAGTGCGTCATCCATGAAGCCCCACTTGCTGCCCACTTCGAAGGTCTTGGCCTTCTGCGGGTCCAGTTTGGGGTTGTCGGCGCTGCTGGCCGAGCTGCTCAGCTGGAAGTTGGCGCCGCCCGGCGGCTGCTGGGAAATGGCGTAGTTGGCGTACAGGCTGACCGTGTCGCCCACCTTGTACAGCGCGCCCAGCTTCCAGTTCAGCAGGGTGTCGCTGGCTTCCAGGGTGGGGTTGCGCAGCACGGTGCCGGTGGGGTTGCTGCCGCACACCGGGCCGCCACGACCGCCACACACCGACGCGCTGGCGTATTCGGTCTTGTAGTGGTCGGCGCGCACGCCGGCGGTCAGCAGGAAGCTTTCACCGAAGGACAGGGTGTCGAACAGGTAGACCGAGGACGTGGTGGTCTTGCCGTGCGCGTCGGCACCGTTGTGCGCCCAGTTCAGACCGCTGACGTTCCAGTCCGGGTCATACAGGTTGGCGGCTGGCCAGCTGGTGCCGGCGGTGGCGGCCTGGCCGTAGCTGTCCAGTTCTTCGCGGGTGAATTCCAGGCCGGCGCTGAGTGCGTGGCCGACCGCGCCGGTGGCGAAGTCCGCGCGCAGGTTCAGCTGATCGGTCAGGATCGTGTTGCGCTGGTCCTTGAAGGTCGGCAGGCTGCGCGCGATCGCGTAGCTGGAGAGGTCGGCCGGGTTGGTATAGGTGATGCTGCCGGTCGGGCGGCCGCCCGCGCCGCGCACGCCGGTGCCCATGAAGGCAGTGAGCAGGTAGTCCTGTTCGGTGCGGCCCCAGCGCGCGGTGTTGGTCAGGCGCACGCTGTCGTTGAAGTCGTGCTCGAAACGCAAGGTGGCCATCTGCGCGGTCACGTCATCGTGGTCGGCGCGGGTGCCGTAGAAGTTTTCCGGATCGACAGGGTGCCCGGCCAGTGCTTCCAGGGTCGGCTGCGGGGTCCAGCCCGGCAGGCCCAGGGTGGGCACGCCGCCATCGGGCACGTTGTCCTGCTTTACGTACAGCAGGTTGAGGTAGTAACGGGTCGCCGTGCCCAGGCCGAAGGCCAGCGAGGGTGCGATGCCCCAGCGCTTGTTCTGCACGTGGTCGCGGCCGGGCTGGTCGCTGTCCTGCCACATGCCGTTGATGCGCAGCGCGCTGGTGGCGCCCAGCGACTGGTTCCAGTCGGCGGTGGTGCGGCGCTGCTGGTCGCTGCCCAGCGAAATGCTGGCCGAGGCGGCGTCCTGCAGGTTGGCCTGCTTGCTGACCAGGTTGATCGCACCGGTCGGTGCCGAACGGCCATTGTCGGTGCCGGCCGGGCCCTTGGTCACTTCCACCTGTTCGATGTTGAACACATCGCGGGAAATCGAGCCGAGGTCGCGCACGCCGTCCACGTACAGGCTGTTGGAGGTGTCGAAGCCGCGCATGAACAGCGCATCGCCGGTGGTGGTGTTGCCGTTCTCGCCGGCATAGAAGGTGCCCACGCCGGGGCTGTTGCGCAGCGCTTCGGTCAGCGTGGTGGCGCCCTGCTGGTTGAACAGGTCGCTGGTGATGACCTGGATGGTCTGCGGGGTGTCCTGCAGGCGCTGGGTGAACTTCGGCGAGGCCACCTTGTCGGCCTTGTAGCCGCGCGTGGCGTGCACGTCGATCTTGTCCAGGGTGCGTGCGTTGTCGGCCGCCTCGGCGTGGGCCAGGGCGGGCAGGGTGGCCAGGCCGAGGCCGGCGGCCAGGGTGGCCAGCGGCAGGGAACGAAGCGGGGTGGCGTGCTTGCGGCTCTTGATGGGGCTCATGGGCATGGGAATGAAAGACAGGAATGGGCCGTCGGCGCGTGCGCGACAGGGGCGGGAACGAGGGCGGGAACAGGAACGCGCGCACCGCGGAGGCGGGCGGGAAACGAGGATGCGGCCAAGCGCGCGCAGGCGCGCCGCGATCAGGCCAGGACGGCCGGGGGCGCGTGCGAGGGCGGCTGGCGCCGGTTGCGGGTGGCGACCGCCGTGGTGACTTCCGGGGCGACCGTGGTGTGCGGCGGCGCGACCGGCGGTGTGCGCTGGCAGAGCTGCGCAGGCGGCAGGGGGTCGTCTTCCTGCCCACCTTCGGCCGGCGCTTCGCTGCGCGGCAGGGCTTCGTCCGGGGGCAGGCCGCCGTCGGGCACGTGCGGCGCGCTGTCCAGCAGAGTGGCTGGCGAGGCCGCCATCAGCGACGGTGCCGCCGCGCCCCGGCCCTCATGCAGGGCCGACCAGCCCAGCAGCAGGGTCAGCAGCGCTGCGGCAAGCAGCGGCCACCCCTGGCGGGCAAGCTGGCACAGCGTGGCGGTGGCCGCAGGCGAAGCCATGGCGCGGTGGCGTTACAAACCGTTACGAACGAGGCGCGCAGGATAACACCAACGATAATGATTCGCATCTGCGCGGCAGGCGGCGGTTCGTGAGCAGGCCTTCGGCGGCCTGGCAGGCCCATGGCGGCTGGTGTGCGCCGAAGCCGCCACCTGGGTGGGCCGGTGCGCACCGGGGTGCGCAACGACCTTGCTGGGTCAATCGCGGTCGTCGCGGGTCCAGATCGCGTCGTGCTCGCGTTTCACCGGAAACTTCGGCACGGCGGTGTAGGCCGGGGCACACAGGGCGCGACCATCGCGCACGTCGAACCGCGCGCCATGCAGCACGCATTCGATGCTGCCCTCGCTGGTGTTGAACTCACCCGAGGACAGTTCGAATTCCTCGTGGGTGCACTGGTCTTCCAGCGCATACAGTTCGCCGTCCAGGTTGAACACGACGATGGGCGTGCCGGTCACCTCGTCGAACACGCTCTTCATTTCACCCGGCAGCAGTTCCGCGCCAGCGCAGACGAAGGTCCAGGCCCCGCTCATGCCGATGCCCCGGCCAGCGGCTTTTCCAGGATTTCAAAGCGCAGGTCGTCGCGCTTGGGAATGCCGAAGCGTTCGTCGCCATAGGGGAAGGGCTTCTTGATGCCGGTGCGCTGGTAGCCGCGGCGCTCGTAGAAGGCGATCAGTTCATCGCGCACGTCGATCACGGTCATCTGCATGACCGGCAGCTGCCACTCGCGCGCGGCATGGGCTTCGGCCGCTTCCATCAGCTGCTTGCCGACGCCACCGCCCTGCTGGGCCGGGTCGACCGAGAACATGCCGAAGTAGCCCTTGCCGTCGACATCGGCGACGTGGGCGCAGGCCACCAGGCGGCCCTCGCGTTCGGCCAGCAGGATGGTTGAGCGCGGGCGGTCCAGGTCGGCCTGGATGCCCTCGGCGTCGATGCGGGCACCGTCCAGCAGGTCGGCTTCGGTGGTCCAGCCGACGCGGCTGGCATCGCCACGGTAGGCGGAGGTGACCAGGGTGATCAGGGCGGGGATGTCGGCCGGCGTGGCGGCGCGGAAAGTCAGGGTGCTCATGCCGCCATTCTAGGTGGGGTGGGGGCGCCCGCAAATGGTCGCGGGGTCAGATCCCTTTCGCAGCGCGAAAGGGCTCTGACCCCACCAGCGGCTCCGTCAACCGCCGCTGCGACTGCAGCGCCCGCCGCATCACCGCCAGGTCACCCGCAGGGACGCCCTGATCGATGAACTCCGCATAGCGGCAACGCCGCGATTCCACGTCAGCGGCAATGAGCTCAAACGCAGAATGCGGCACGAGCAACGCATTTGCCCGGCCTTGCGCATTGGCACGATAGCTCGACCAGTTATAGTCCCCGGGATGCGCAACCATCCCTGCCCGCACCGGGTTGAGCTCGATGTAGCGCTGGCAGGCGAGCAGATACCGATCCGTATCAATCACCGTGGAATGGAAACGCCCTTCCCAGAGGCTGCCAGTGCGGCGTTCGCGCTCATTTACATGGCGCACGTAGGTGCGGTTCACTGCCTGCATCATCCGTGACATCCCGCTGGGGGCGTCGGGCGTCACCAGCAGGTGGACGTGGTTGCCCATCAGCACATAGGCGTGAATGCTGCAGCGGTGTTCGTTCGCGCAATCGCGAAGCAGGCCCAGATGAAGCGCGGGGTCACGGTTGCTGAAGAAAACGGCTTGGCGATTGTTGCCACGCTGGACGACGTGTTGCGGGTAGCCGGGGGGCATCAATACGACGTGGCCTTGGCTTGGGGGTCTCCGGAAGCCAAGGGGTCAGAGCCCTTTCGCCGTGCGAAAGGGATCTGACCCCGGTCTGCGGGCTCAGCCCAGCAGTTTGCGCACCTTGTTCAGCGCCACGATGAAGCGCTCGATCTCGGCGTGGGTGTTGTAGAACGCCAGCGAGGCGCGGCAGGTGGCGGCAACGCCGTAGTACTGCAGCAGCGGGTGGGCGCAGTGCTGGCCCGAGCGCACGGCCACGCCTTCCAGATCGAGCAGGGTGGCCAGATCGTGGGAATGCGCGCCGTCGATCATGAACGAGACGACCGCGGCCTTGTCCGGCGTGGTGCCGAAGATGCGCAGGCCGTCGATCTTCTGCAGCTCTTCGGTGAAGTGCGCCAGCAGTTCGGCTTCACGCGTTTCCACGTGGTCCTGGCCGAGCGCTTCCAGATAATCGGCGGCCACGCCCAGGCCAATGAAGCCGGAGACGTTGGGGGTGCCGGCTTCGAACTTGTGCGGGGCGTCGTTGAACACGGTGCCGTCGAAGCTGACTTCCTTGATCATCTCGCCACCACCGAAGAACGGTGGCATGGCATCCAGATGTTCGCGGCGCGCCCACAGGGCACCGGTGCCGGTCGGGCCGCACATCTTGTGGCCGGTGATGGCATAGAAGTCACAGCCGATCGCGGCCACGTCCACCTTGCGGTGGGGCACGGCCTGCGAGCCATCGACCACGGTGATGATGCCGCGCTTGCGTGCCTCGCGGCAGATCTCGCGCACCGGGTTCACCGTGCCGAGCACGTTGGAAACGTGGGCCACGGCCAGCAGCTTCACCTCGGCGGTCATCGCCTTGCGCAGCGCGTCCAGGTCCAGTGCGCCGTCGGGGGTGATCTCGGCCACGCGGATGGTGGCGCCGGTGCGCTGGGCGACCAGCTGCCACGGCACGATGTTGGCATGGTGTTCCATGCGCGAGACCAGGATCACGTCACCGGCCTTCAGCCGTGGCAGTGCCCACGAATAAGCGACCAGGTTCAGCGCGAAGGTGGTGCCGCTGCACAGCACCAGCTCGCTGGCGCGGACGTTCAAAAAGCGCGCCAGCTTGTTGCGCGCCCCTTCGTAGGCGTCGGTGGCTTCGGTGCCCAGCGCGTGCACCGCACGGCTGACATTGGCGTTGTAGCGGCGGTAGAACTCGTCCACCGCGCCGATCACCTGCACCGGCTTCTGGCCGGTGTTGGCGTTGTCGAAATAGACCAGCGGCTTGCCGTGCACTTCGCGCATCAGCAGCGGGAAGTCCAGGCGCACGCGGTCCCAGTCGGGGGCAGCGGCGCGTTCTTCGATCGGGCGCGGGGTGGACAGGTTCATGCCACGCCTGCCTCGGCCAAGGCCTTGTCCAGGCGCCGTGCCAGCTGTTCGCGCAGCGCGTCGGGCAGCACCTTCAGCGGTTCGTGGCAGAACGCGGCGCTCAGCAGGGCCTGCGCCTGGGCCTGCGGTAGGCCGCGCGAACGCAGGTAGAACAGCGCGTTGGCATCGAGCTGGCCGACGGTGGCACCGTGTGCGGCCTTCACTTCGTCGGCGTCGATCACCAGCACCGGCTGGGTGTCGATCTCGGCATCGGCCGACAGCAGCAGGTTCTTGTTGGACAGGTTCGCGTCGGTGCCGTCGGCGCCTTCGCGGATCTGGATGCCGCCATGGAACACCACGCGGCTGCGGTTGGCGGCCACGCCGCGCCACAACAGCTCGCTGCTGGTGTCGCGGGCGATGTGGTCGATGCCCAGGCGGGTGTCGACGTGGCGGCGGCCATTGCCCAGCAGCACGCCGTTGGCGGTCAGCTGTGCGTTGTCGCCTTCCAGGCGCACGTTCAGTTCGTGGCGGCTGAGTGCGGCGCCCAGTTCCAGGTCCACGCGGTGGTACTGCGCATCGCGCGCCAGCACCGCATCGGTACGCAGGAAGCTGGTCTGGCGCGCGCTGCCAGCCTGCACGCGGGCGTGCGTGAGCACGGCATCGCGGGCGACGTGGGCATGCAGCACGGTGTTGTCCAGGTGGGCCGAATCGCCCACGCTGAAGCGGTGCTCGACCACGCCCAGGCTGGCGCCGGCACGCAGTTCGATCAGGTGGCGGTGGTGCCAGGCCAGGTCGGTATCGCCGGCCACGCTGGCGAACACCAGCTGCAGCGGCACTTCAACCTGCACGCCTTCGTCCACGCGCAGCACCACGCCTTCATCGGCCAGGGCAGCGTTGAGGCGGGCAAACACTTCGTCGCTGCGCTCATAGCGGCGGCCAAGGAAGCGCGCGGCATCCTCGCCGGCGGCCAGTGCGCTGGACAGCGCTTCCAGCTGCACGCCGGCCGGCAGTCCGTGGGTGTCGCTCAGGCCATCGTGCAGACGGCCGTTGACGAACACCAGGCGCGGTGCGGGAATGTCGGCCAGTGCCTCGGCATCCAGCGCGGCCGGGGCCTGCGGTGCGGGCGCGAAGGCGCGACGCTCCAGCTGGCGCAGCGAGGTGTACTTCCAGGCTTCGCTGCGGGCGGCCGGCAGGCCATCGCGCAGGGCGGCATCGAGCACGTCGCGGCGCGCATCGCTGCCGCAGAAGGCCTGGGCCATCGAGTCGAGCAGGGCGCTCATCAGACGGCCGCCTCGCGCACCACGCGATCCTTCAGGAAGTCGTAGCCGTGCGCTTCCAGTTCCAGCGCCAGCTCCGGGCCACCGGTCTTGACGATGCGTCCGTCGGCCAGCACGTGCACCACGTCCGGCTTGATGTAATCCAGCAGGCGCTGGTAGTGGGTGATGACCAGGAACGAACGGTCGGCTGCGCGCAGCGCGTTCACGCCGTCGGCCACGCTCTTCAGCGCGTCGATGTCCAGGCCCGAATCGGTTTCGTCCAGGATCGCCAGCTTCGGCTCCAGCACGGCCAGCTGGAAGATCTCGTTGCGCTTCTTCTCGCCACCGGAGAAGCCTTCGTTCACGCCACGGTGCAGCAGCTCGTCCTTCAGGTGCAGCACGGCCAGCTTCTGCCGCACCAGCTTCAGGAACTGCATGGAATCCAGTTCGTCCTGGCCGCGCGCCTTGCGCTGTGCATTCAGTGCGGCGCGCAGGAAGTAGGTGTTGTTCACGCCGGGGATTTCCACCGGGTACTGGAACGCCAGGAACAGGCCGGCGGCGGCGCGCGCTTCCGGGTCCTGGTCGAGCAGGTCCACACCGTCGAACTGCACGCTGCCTTCGGTGACTTCGTAGCCGTCACGGCCGGCCAGCACATTGCCCAGGGTGGACTTGCCGGCGCCGTTGGGGCCCATGATGGCGTGCACCTGGCCGGGCTTCACGTCCAGCGACAGGCCCTTGAGGATTTCCTTGTCGCCGATGCGGGCGTGGAGGTTGTCGATCTTCAGCATGATACGAATCCAGTAGCGCCACGCCGTGCGTGGCTGAATAATCAGAACGAAGGCAGCAGGCGGGTCAACCCACCGACCCTTCCAGCGAGACTTCCAGCAGCTTCTTGGCTTCCACCGCGAATTCCATCGGCAGTTCGCGGAACACCTGCTTGCAGAAGCCGTCGACGATCATCGACACCGCGTCTTCCTGGCTGATGCCACGGGCGCGGCAGTAGAACAGCTGGTCGTCGGAAATCTTCGAGGTGGTGGCCTCGTGCTCGACGGTGGCGCCCGGGTTCTTCACCTCGATGTAGGGGAAGGTGTGGGCACCGCACTGCTTGCCGATCAGCAGCGAATCGCACTGGGTGTAGTTGCGCGCGCCATCGGCGTTGCGGTCGACCTTGACCAGGCCGCGGTAGGTGTTCTGGCCGCGGCCGGCGCTGATGCCCTTGCTGACGATCTTGCTCTTGGTGCGCTTGCCGACGTGGATCATCTTGGTGCCGGTGTCGGCCTGCTGGCGGTGGTGGGTGAGCGCCACCGAGTGGAACTCGCCCACCGAATCGTCGCCCAACAGCACGCAGGAGGGGTACTTCCAGGTAATGGCCGAACCGGTTTCGACCTGGGTCCAGGTGACCTTGCTGCGCGCGCCACGGCATTCGGCACGCTTGGTGACGAAGTTGTAGATGCCGCCCACGCCGTTCTCGTCGCCCGGGTACCAGTTCTGCACCGTGGAATATTTGATCTCGGCGTCTTCCAGCGCCACCAGTTCCACCACCGCGGCGTGCAGCTGGTTCTCATCGCGCATCGGCGCGGTGCAGCCTTCCAGGTAGGACACGTAGGCCTTGTCCTCGCACACGATCAGGGTGCGCTCGAACTGGCCGGTGTGGCCGGCGTTGATGCGGAAGTAGGTACTCAGTTCCATCGGGCAGCGCACGCCCTTGGGAATGAACACGAAGCTGCCATCGGAGAACACGGCCGAGTTCAGCGCGGCGAAGTAGTTGTCGCCCACCGGCACCACGGTGCCCAGGTACTGGCGCACCAGTTCGGGGTGTTCCTTGATGGCTTCGGACATGGAGCAGAAGATGATGCCCTTCTCGGCCAGTTCCTTGCGGAAGGTGGTACCGACGGACACCGAGTCGAACACCGCGTCCACCGCCACGCCGGCCAGCTTGGCGCGCTCGTGCAGCGGCACGCCCAGCTTGTCATAGGTATCAAGCAGTTCCTTGGGCACGTCATCCAGCGAGGCGTACTTCGGGCCCTTCGGCGCCGAGTAATAGCTCAGTGCCTGCAGGTCGATCGGAGCGATCTGCAGCTTGGCCCAGTTCGGCATCGGCATGGTCAGGAAGTGACGGTAGGCGTCCAGGCGCCACTGCGTCATCCATTCCGGCTCTTCCTTCTTGGCCGACAGGGCACGGATGGTGTCCTCGTCCAGGCCGGCAGGAAGCGAGTCCGATTCGATCTCGGTGATGAAGCCGGCCGAGTACTTGCGGCCGAGCTGCTCATGGATCTCGCGGTTGGGGGTGTCGTCGTGGGCGACGGTTTCGATGGTTTCGGTGGCCATGGGGGGCTGCCTACGGATCAGGAGACGACGTCGACAGCGATGGTGCGGCGCTGTTCGTCATCGACAAGGGGAAGAGGGGGCAGGATCTGGGCCAGGCTGACAGCGCGCAGGGCCTCGGACACCACATCGTTGATCAGCCGCCAGCTGCTGCGCGCGCCGCACTTGGGCGCCATGCCGCACTGGTGGTGGTCGTGGCTGCATTCGGTCAGGGCCAGCGGCCCTTCCATCGCTTCGACCACCTCGAACAGGGTGATCTGCCCGGGCGCGCGGGTCAGCCGGTAGCCGCCGCGCACGCCGCGCAGGCCTTCCACCAGACCGGCCTGGGCCAGCGGCTTGAGCACCTTGCTGACGGTGGGCGGTTCCAGACCAGTGAATTCAGCCAGCTCGGTGGCACTGAGCACGTCGCCCGGGCGGGCGGCGAGCACGGTCAGCACGACGGTGGCGTAATCGGTGAGCTTGGTGACGCGCAACATGGGGATGCGAGTGGTTCTTAAAGCGGACTGAAATTGTACGCTTTTCTTCGCCGGCATCCAACCCGGCCATTCAGCCGGCGCTGGGCCGGCGGCGGGGCACCCCGGCAGCGGGGTGGGGGGACATGCTGCGGCATGGGGGTGATTTTCGCAATCACTGTGAATGGGTGAGAATCGGGGTTCCTATTGCTGCCAACCCCCTTGCCGATGCCCAAGAAGATCCAAGCCCGCAAGTCCGCCATCCATGGCAACGGCGTGTTCGCCGTGGCCCCGATCAAGCAGGGCGAGCGCGTGATCCAGTACAAGGGCCTGCTGCGCAGCCATGGCGATGTCGATGCCGATGACAGCGGCGATGTGGAGAGCGGCCACACCTTCCTGTTCACCCTGAACGATGACTGGGTGATCGACGCCAACTACAAGGGCAACGACGCGCGCTGGATCAACCACAGTTGCGACCCGAACTGCGAAGCGGTGATCGAGGAAGACGAAGACGGCGACAGTCGCGGCGACAAGGTGTTCATCGAGGCGCTGCGCGATATCAAGGCCGGCGAAGAGCTGACCTACAACTACGGCATCGTGCTGGCCGAGCGCCACACGGCCAAGCTGAAGAAGATCTGGGAGTGCCGCTGCGGTTCGCCCAAGTGCACCGGCACGATGCTGCAGCCCAAGCGCTGAGCGGTGTCTGTAGAGTCGAGCCATGCTCGACTGCTTTGCAATGGCAGTCGAGCAAGCTCGGCTCTACGGGTAAAGAGCAGTCGAGCAAGCTCGACTCTACAAGGGCCGCCTGCACCTTGCGTGCACGGAGGGGTCACCGGCGTGCAATGGGTCTTCAGCCACGCTGTCTGCTCCTTTTGGCGGAGCATCCGACATGGCACAGCGACTTGGTGGCAAGCAGATTGCCATTCTTGCGACCCACGGCTTTGAACAGTCCGAACTGACCGAACCCAAGCGGCTGCTGGAAGCGCAGGGCGCTACGGTGACCGTGGTTTCCCCCGCGAAGGAGGCCAGTATCAAAGGGTGGAAGGACAAGGACTGGGGCGGCGTGGTGGCCGTGGACCTGCCGTTGGCCGAGGCTGACGCGGGGCAGTTCGACGCACTTGTGCTGCCAGGCGGGGTGATCAATCCCGATTCGCTGCGGACCGATGAGGCCGCATTGGGCTTCATCCGCAGCGTGGCGGCGGCGGGGAAACCGGTGGCCGCGATCTGCCACGGCCCCTGGCTGCTGATCAACAGTGGGCTGGCCGAAGGCCGCGAGGTGACATCCTGGCCCTCGCTGCGACAGGATCTTGCCAACGCCGGCGCACGCTGGCGCGATGCCGAAGTGGTGGTGGACGGCAATCTGATCACCAGCCGCAAGCCGGACGATATCCCGGCGTTCAGCGAAGCGGTGGTGAACGCACTGGCGGCGTGAGCGGTAGCGCCGGGCCATGCCCGGCGAACGGGACGCGTGGGAAATGCAGAAGCCGCCGGGCATGACCCGGCGCTACCTTATTTGCCCAGCAGGCCGGCGGGCACCAGGCTGCCCAGGTTCTGGTTGAAGGTGACCACCAGCTTGCCGTTCTTCACCTGCGCCGACTGCACCTGCAGGGCGCCCAGCACGCCGGCCATGGTCGGGTCCAGCTTGTAGATCGGTTCGCGGCGCGCGTAGTCGCTCAGTGCGGCGTTGAGCAGGGCGCGGGTGCGCGAATCCAGGCGCCCGCCCTGGCTGGCCGGGGTGAAATCGTCCACGGTCGGTTCCTGCAGGTGGAAGCCTTGGGTCTGGGCGTCATAACGCAGGCCGCTGCTGAGCTTCACCTTGCCCAGGTTGGTCGGGTTGCCGCCTGCGGTGGCCAGCGCCAGGTCCATGCCCAGGTTCAACCGCTCGCCGGCCGGCAGGCTCAGTTGCGGGTGGCTCATGGTCAGGGCGATCAGCCCACCCAGCGCGTCCTGCGTGCGTGGGAAGCTGCCATCCAGGTATTGCTGGACGTCACTGGCACCGACCGACAGTTCGCGGCCGGAAATCGAGGGGGCTGCCTGTGCGCCGATCGCCGCGGCGATCAGCACAGTGGATGCAGCAACACGGGTCAGCAGGGAACGCAGGTGCATGGCGGTGACCGGGCAGGTGATGGGATGGCTCACAGAGTAGCGGTGGCCGCTGAATCGCGGGTGCACGCTGCGAAAGGGATTCAGTCCAGCGTGGGTTCCAGCTTTGCCGACTGGATCTGCCAGCCCTGGCCGTCGGCGCGTGGCTGCACGCGGTACCAGCCGTGGAAGCGGAAGGTGCCCTGGCCGGTCGTGGCACGCACCCGCACCGGCACTTCCAGCAGGCGGCTGGGGCGTTCGTAGTCGCGGGGAACGGGCGGTTCGCTGTCCAGCCGCAGGCTGCGCAGGTCCGGCAGCTGCCGCAGCAGCGCGTCGTCGGCATGGCGCGGATCTGCCGGGGCGAAGGTCCAGGCCGCATCACTGCTGCTGCGGTTGCCGTTGAGCAGGGCCAGCATGTAGCGGTTGAGCATGTGCGCGGGTGCTTCGCTGCCGGCTGCGACTGCGCCGAACAGCGGGTCAACCGTCCGCGGTGCGAGGGCGCTTGGCGGGGCGTCGGCAGCAGGGGCCGTCGCGACAGCTGCGTCGGCCGCTGCGGCGGTGGTGGCGGCCGACGCGGGTGCGTCCACCGGGGCGCGCGAACACCCGATCAGGGCAAGGGCAAGGCACCCCCCCAACATACTGCGCATGTCTGCCTCCTCCCCGAGGCCAATGGGAGGCGGCAGTGTATCGGCTGGGCGGGAATCAGCGCGATGCGATGCGCTGGTCCAACGCCTGCAGCGCGGCCAGCAGGTCGGGCGCCACCGTCGCCAGGGCGTGGCCTTCGCTGTCGGCATGGCGCTGGACGATATCGCGCAGCAACTGCGCGGCGACCACCAGGGTGGCGCGCTCGTCACCGCTCAGGCCGGGCGTGCGCGGGGCGGCTTCCAGCAGGCGCATCAGGTCGCGGCTGGCGCGGTGTTCCAGTTCGATGGTGCAGCGCCCGGTGCACTGGTGCCCGTCCTTTTCGATGGGGGTCACCGAGATCCGGTAGCGGGTGGAGGGGCTGGCCATGAGAGGTGTGCTCGCCTGTAGGTGGGGGGATGTGCCCACCATAGGCAAGGCGGTGACCGGCGGCGACGGCCCGCGCTGCACGCAGTGTTCCACCCGGTTCGTTCCCGAAGCGGAAAATGTCGGCTGCGGCCAATGCTGGCGCGGCTGTGGGCGGGCAGGGCACGCGCAGGGAAACGCTGTGTTGCGGATTGTCCTGGGGTGGCGCGCATCCACACATGGCGTGGATCTACTGGCGGGTTGTCTGGGCGTGGGTACATTGCGCGCAAAAAAACGGGACGGCCTGGGCCGTCCCGTCAGAAGATCGCCGTGGGGCGCGCGCTTACAGCGCAGCGTCCTTGAGCTTCTTCAGCGGGCGAACCTTGAGCTTGGTGGTGGCCGGCTTGGCGGCGAACCACTGTTCTTCCTTGGTGAACGGGTTGATGCCCTTGCGCTTCGGCTTGGCCGGCACATTGACGGTGGAGATCTTCAGCAGGCCCGGCAGGGTGAAGGAGCCAGCGCCCTTCTTGTGCACCGAGGAAGCGACAGCGCTTTCCAGCGAGGCCAGCACAGCGCGCACGTCCTTGGCGACAACGCCGGACGCTTCAGCGATGTGTGCAACCAGGCCCGACTTGGTCAGCACTTCCTTGATCGGCTTCGGAGCGGCCGGCTTGGCGGCTGCCTTCGTCGCGACTTTCTTCACTGCCTTTTTCGGGGCAGCCTTCTTAGCGGTCTTTGCCATGGTTTCCTGTTCCGTGAACGGTTGGTTGTTTGGTCGGCGCCGAACCCCGTCGGCAAGCGCAATGTAGGGCAACTCGTGGGCGCCGCCAATAGCCCGCAGTGCTGAAAGTGCAGGTTTTTTCATATCCAGACCGATTCAGTACATGGCGCGCGGCAGGGGATTGCGCGGCTCTGGTGCGCTGCGGGATGCGGGCGATCTGCGCGAAAGTACTGAAAACAAGGGAAAAGTGCGCATTCGCCTGGCGAAGAAGTGTCCACGGCGCTGGCCCGGGACAGCGTTTGCCACTGCGGCGGAGCGACGCAGGGCTAACGCCGGCCGTGGCAGGGTAAGCGTTCACCAACGCCACGCAGGAGCAGCACATGGGAATCTCGCGACACGCCACCGCGCACTGGGAAGGGGATCTGAAGTCGGGCAAGGGCCAGTTGAGCACCCCGCAGAGTGGGCTGCTGGACAAGACCCGCTACGGCTTCAACAGCCGCTTCGGCGAGGAAAAGGGCACCAATCCGGAAGAGCTGATCGCCGCCGCGCACGCGGGCTGCTTCACCATGGCGCTGTCGGCCAAACTGGGCGAGGCAGGGTTTACACCGACCTCGCTGGACACCGAAGCCAAGGTGGATCTGTCGATGGAAGGCGGCCCGCAGCTTTCGCAGATCCGCCTGAAGGTGAAGGCCGTGGTGCCGGGCATCGATGCCACCCAGTTCCGCGCCATTGCCGATGACGCCAAGCAGAACTGCCCGGTGTCCAAGGCGCTCAGTGCGGTGCCGATCAGCCTGGATGCCGAACTGGGCTGAGGCCGGGTAGCGGCGGGGCCCCCCCCCCCCCCCCCCGGCGGGGCCCAGGACGGGGGGGCCCGGG
>NZ_JACVUD010000081.1:0-19879 GCF_016624905.1 Stenotrophomonas sp. S49
GGATCCTTTCGCAACGCGAAAGGATCCGACCCCATTACCCCTTGCAGCGGATGCCGGCGTAGAGTCTGGGCGTGCCATGTGCAACCCAGGAGCTGGCCCGTGCGACCCTCGAAGCGATTGATCTGCAGCCTGGCCGTGGCCCTGGGCTTGGTCAGCACAGCTTGGGCTGTGGGATCCGTTTCAGCTGCAGAACCCGACCCCCAATCCGAACCGCCTGTGGCAGACGCCATTGTCGAGGTCACCGGCACGCTGGAGGTTTACCCAGGCGGTCACGGCCTTGGTGAGATCCGCGTAGATGACGGCAGATGCTTTGATCTGGCACTTCCCAAGCACGTGTTGAAGGACAGCCTGCGCTGGTTTGGGAAGCGCGTGGTGATTGCGGGATCCATCCAGTTCCGGCCACGGATGGACGAAGTGATCTGGTGGGAGATCAAGGACCGGAAGATCGAAGGGTTCGGCTGTTCGGAGGATGTGATCTATGTGGAGCGGATTGAGCGGTTGTAGGGCCTGGGGAGGATCCGGGCACTCCTTGAGGGAACATAATATACATTATGCGAAATGGCATGTGACTTCTGACCAGGCGCTAGGCCTCCCCAATTCCAGCTAGACTCGCCTCGGGTTCCAGCCGCCACCCAGGACTGAAAGCGGCCCTCAGACCAGGACTGTCGCCATGCGCTCACCCGCATCACTCATTCTCTGCCTCTCCATCGCACTGGTCACGCTGCCTTGCGCCGTCGGTACCGCACAGGCCGGGCCATCCATAGACTCGCCCGAGTACGCCGAACGCAACGGCATCCAGCTGCAGGTTGAGGCCTTGCTGGGCAAAGAGGATTTCGCGGGTCTGGAAGCCTTGGCCAACAAGTACCGCCGTTCCGGTGAGACCACCACCAGTGGCACGCTCAAGCTGACCCATTTCTACGAAGCGCTGTCGGCGCTGTACGAGGCCGACCGGATTCCGCTGGGTCAGGATGACCCGATGCGCGACCGGATTACACGCTGGGTCAAGAAATACCCGCGTTCTGCAACGTCCCACCTGGCCATGGCCGCCACAATGCTCGGGCGCGGCATGGCGTACCGCGGCTATGGCTATTCCAACTCGATCAGCGCGCAGGATTCCGACAACTTCCATGCCTACACCGAGGCGGCCAGTAAGTACCTGGCCGAGCACAAAAAACACTGTGCGAGCGATGCAGGCTGGTACGAACTGGCATCGTCCGCTGCCGTGCGGCTGAACTGGGAAGCGACCGATCTGATGGCGCTGGTGGATGAGGGCATGGCCAAGCACCCAGGCAACACCATGATTCCGTTCGTGGCGGCCCAGTATTTCTCGCCCAAATGGGGCGGCACCCCCTATGCCGTGGAATCGATGGCACGGCGCGCGCTCGAGACGGTGCCGGAGCGCGACCGCCCTGCCCTCTATGCCCGCATCTATTGGTCCACGGCGGGCAGCTATTACAGCAGCCCGTTTGCTGAAAAGCAGGTGGATTGGCCGTTGATGAGCCAAGGGATTGACGATGTGCTGGCCCGGTATCCGTCTGACTGGAACCTGCAGAACTTCGCCTATTTCGCCTGCCAGGCCGGCGACAAGGCCAAGACCCGCGCCCTGATGGACCGGATTACGCGACCTATGGAGTTTCATGCCTGGTGGGACGGGGATGTGTACGAGCAGTGCCGGCGATGGTCGCGGGAGGGGTCTTGAGGGGCGGCACACTTGGATAGCTCTGATGGAGTGCTTGCCATGCAACGTGAGGCGGATGGACCTGCCGCACGCCATACTGTTGCACGGCACCGCTGCCGCGAATTGGCCGCGAGCAACCTCTTGATAGCTGGGTTGCTGTTTCCGATAACTGGATGAGAACTCATCCAGCCTGGTCACCCTCTGCGCCGCCATGGGGATTGCTCTAGAGATTCGGCCGTTCCTGTCTACAATTTCTGGTCAGCTCCATCTTCGCTGTATTGTCGCGCGACTGACAATCTCGGCATGTGGCTATTCGCTGACAAGCCAGTAAGCTCTTGCCGCACCGCCTCGCTTTGCGTAGTCAATACCAAAGGTCATGAGGTCCGCTAGGTGCGCGTCAACTCGCTGTCGACTAATGCCTGGCTGGACGCCGACGATTGAAAAACTGAGTCTCGTCGCGGGTGTAGCCTGTAGAAGCTGCCTAAGGTCATCCAAGTTTCCCCGAATAAATGTGGAGGGACTCCTGTGACGAGGTTGCATTCGGTCCGCCATGTGGACTACAAGGGTTGGCACATCACAGTAGTACACCGACTTCACCAGTTGCCCAGCAACCTCATATACATCTCCGACTCGGCCGCCACTCGGCGCTCCACCAGCTCCTTTGCAGTGATATAAGGAAATTTCAACATCCCCCTCCGGCGGAGCTGTCACCGCGATGTAGTCGGCAGCTTCTCCCGATCTGTGATCGTAGAACAGGGCGGAGAGCCCAGGGATCTGCAGCAAGTACCGTTCAAGGTGCTCCTGGACCGTCGCCCGGCCCTCCAGATCCTGTCGCTGCTTCACTGCTTTCGTAGAACCGTCGTTGGGCACAAATTCAACTTCGATATCGCAGTCGCTCCAATCAATGAACTCAGCGTCACCGGGCGAGAGCGCGGCAGCCTGCTGGCTCGCCGCGGTCATTTGGTTTATCCCTTCGAAGGACGACTTATCTGCAGCGTAGAAGACCGGCGGATGTTCGGTCAGCCACTCAGAAAGAGCCATCCAAGACTCCGTTGCCGATTCCACCTCGATTCCCAACGCCGCACCTAGCTGCGTCACCATGCATCCTTGGCGTAAAGAGAAACGCATCTGCACTGAGAACTGATCCATGCAAACATTGAAGTCCAAGACTCCGTTAGTCGGATCCGCCACAAAGTCACACAGCTCCCAATCAGTCAAGCGACTGTAGCTGAACAACGCGACACCTGTGGCTCGATGGCGAATGCGTGGATTGGACTTGAATCCAGCCTTTGCCCACGTGGCAGCGATAACTCTGTTTGGAATCTGCCTAAGTGTCGTCGCAGCCTTGACGATATCGAACTGTGTCTGAGCGAAGGGGGCGGTGCCAACCAGTCGCGCGTTGAGTTGCCCGGTCCATGAAATGAACTTGGAGACCGTCAGCGTCTGATTGCTCCAGATTTTTGAGGAACTGCTCGCCCCAACTGTCTCTTTCGCGCCACATGCCGCGCCACTTCCAAAAAAATGCCCTTGCACATACGCGCGACTGTCTCCAGTAGTTACAGCGCGCTCTGCAGCTGGACCCGTAAGCATCCGATATGTTTCGCTTTGAGAGTTGAAGGCTGAATTCTTGAGTCCAACGTTGTAGAACCGAACTCCTTCGAGGCCTGCGCGCGCGCGACTAACCTCCTCGTAACTCAGCAAGCTAAAGCCGGCACAGACCTCCCCCATCAGGCGTCGATAGATTTTTTCTGTGCGTCGCGTCGAACCGATGTAACAAAGTTTCGATTCTGGGAAGTAGATGAGCAGGAATGCATCGTGCCGCACATTAACCAGCACGTCTGAGGTCGCCCAGTTGGGAGGATTCTCGTCCACCGTTAGAATCAAGCTGACCGCACCATCGGTTGATAGCCATTGCTTGACGGCGCGTAGATCTTTGCCAACAGTGTCGCCGACCTTAGAAAAGTCTGGCCTTTCGGCACACCGGAATACGCGCACGTGGGCGTACAGCTCGAGCGCTAATGGCGATACTAGCTCGTAGTTCGACTCCGCGACTCGTGCCACAGGAAGCCGATCCAGGAGAGCCTGACTCTCGGCGTTTCCGACGAGTTCTCGCTGCGCTGCCTCGTCAATCATGCTGGCAAGGCCTACCCCCTCCTTGAGCAACAGGCTTGGCGCTTCTTGGATGCGATCGAGTGGTGCAATTAGAGTGGCGTTTCCCGTAGCTGCGTCAGTTCGCGCAAACCGCCCGATGAATTGGATGGTCGGCACAAGTGAGCGGTGAGGCGAGTGGAGTGCAGCGACCTTCAATTTCGGAAAGTCATATCCTTCGCCAAACATGTCCACACACACTATGCCGCGCAATTCACCGGTCAACAGCCTCCTCTCGCAGTCGTCTTGTGCCCGCTTGCTTATCTTGCTGTCGACGGCCTCAACCTCAACGCCCAGATTTCGGTAAATTGAAACAAGTGCTCGCGCCGACTTTATGCTGCCTGCCCTCACGAACAATCGATGATCTTTGCCGGCTTCTCTATCCGCGTTAAGCTGCGCAACCGCAATCGTCGCAATTGAAAGGTCAACTTCCTCATCATTGAGTGGGTTGACGACAGGGGCCGCGCGAAATGCGACGGGCTGAAAGGCTCCCTCTTCTACCGCGCGCGTCACGGGATATCGATACACCAATCTTCCTGGAAGAACTCGTCCATCGCGCCTAAATGGTGTTGCTGTCAGAAACACGAAGCGCGCTTTTTTGTAGTGTGCAACGAATGCGGCCCAGGAATCTGCAGGGGCGTGGTGAGCTTCGTCAAATATGATCAGGTCAAACAGATCTTCACTGGCCCCAGGAGCAAGCGCAGGTGATGCACTTGCCGCGGTTGTCACCACCACATCCTGGTCTTTGAGAGCCTCCCAAGCCTCGTGGTCGGCCGGGCGCCCCTCCAGTTTGAGGACTTTAGGGTTAGGAGTCTTGTCGCTGATCGCGCCGATGCGACGAAGTGTCGAGAGCTCCTTGAAGTGAGAAAACACCTGCTTTCGCAATGCGCTGGAGGGCTCCACGACTAAAACCCGCGCAACAGGCAACAGCAAAGGAAGAGCCATCATGAGTGATGTTTTGCCGTATCCAGTTGGCAAGCAAACAATCGCAGGGTCGTCGTGCACTGATTCGTGTGCCAGGATAGCGTGCATAGCCCCAAGCTGACCGGTTCGAAAGCCCCGATTCGGCGTGGTTGCTTGTTTAGTAAGATCGAGCGCACCGCGATTTTCGGCAAAGAAGTTCGCCATCTCGCTTCTACCCTAGTCTGCCCCTGTAGACCGCAGAGGTTAACCCAATCTGGGCGGTACGGCAGCTCTTGACTAGTTAGCCTGAGACAAAAACCTGGAGACAAGATATCACTTCATCCGTTCGTCGACCTCAAGCGCCGCACTCAGTCTGCTTGCCTTGCGCAAACTCCGCGTGCGTTTTGCTCCGGGCGAGGGTCGCACCCCCGCCCCGCATCTTTATGGCGTTTGAGTTGAGTTCGTCGGTGGCCGGGGTAGTCGCGCTGACTCCAACCGGCTGACGCCATCAACAGGCAGCAGAATCGCGGATTTCCGCGCCGGATCCCACAGCACATAGCTGTCCCCCAATCGTCCGACCAAGGTAAATCCGCCTTGGACCCTGCCGTCGACAATCACAGAAACCGTGAACTTACTTTCGCCAGAGGTGATCTTTGTAGCGCGATCCGCCCCAATCCAGCTTGATGTAATCGGCACGTAGACCAGCATCACCAGGACATAGACCAGCCATGGCGACTTCTTGACCGCCGCTGGCAGCACAGGTGACATCTGCACAGTTAGCGCACAGACCCCGGTCAGCGCCACACCAATCAGAACCGGCCAGCCGTTCGTCCACCAAAGGCACAGCCCCGAGCCGATGAGGACGATCACCGCGAGCGACCAGACCAACGGACTGAACCTTGGCGTGGTATCGGTCACCTTCTTGTCAAGCCAGCCGCCAAACAGCATCGCGAAAAGCATGAGGAACAGCACCATGCCAATCCCAGCAAGCCCAGCCACTGCAAGCTCACTTACAGCAACAAACTGAAACGGATCCAAGCCAAAGTGGCCCCAGTACGCCTGTAGATAGAAGGCCCCTTGGATCAAACCAAACGTGACAAGCGCCGAACCCCACCCCGCAACATCGGCCATCGTCAGTGTCTTCTGCGCACGCTCCATGTATCCCCCTTCCTGAATGCAGCCCCGCCGCACAGCCACTTGCCGCGCGGCAACCCACAGCCAACGACCCCATTAACGTGACGCGTCACGCCCGCCCAGCACCCCATTGGCGCCCCACCCCACTCCCACTATAGTGCCAGCCCCCACAAGGACGAGGCACCCACATGCCCTATATCGGAATCGGACTCCACGTACTGGCCGCCATCTTCTTCGCGGTACACGCCATCCGCTCAGGCCAGAGCCTCTACTGGCTCCTCCTGCTCTTCTCGTTCCCGTTGCTCGGCAGCGTCGTCTACTTCCTGGCGATCTACTTTCCGGAAGCCCGCCATTCTCGCGGCGCCCGGCAGGCCATCCGCTCTGCCAAGCAACTGGTGAGCCCCGGCCAAGACCTGCGCAACGCGCGGGCCGAGCTGGCGCGCACGCCCACCGTGCAGAATCGGGTTCGCCTGGGCATGACGTTGCTCGATGCCGGCCAGGCCGAGGAAGCCAGAGACTTGCTGGAACACGCCGCCAGCTCGCCGTTGGGCGACGATCCTTACATCCTGACCGGCCTGGCCCGTGCCCGCCTGGAATCCGGCAACGCCGCGCTGGCGGTCGAGACGCTGGACGGCCTGTTCGCCCGCCACCCGGATACACGCCGCAAAACAGAACAGACCCTGCTCTATGCGCAGGCATTGGCCGAAGCCCAGTCGCCCGACGCCCGCGCCGCGTTCGAGCGCGCGGTGGACTGCGGTAACGATGCCGCGGCACGTTGCCTGTACGCCGAATGGCTGATGGCACAGCCGCAGCCGCAGCCGGCCGATCGTGATCAGGCCCGCAGCTTGTTCGACAGCATCCTGGACGATGCCAGGCACTGGTCGCGCCACGCGCGCAGCCACAATGCCGCGTGGCTTGAGCGAGCCAACGTGGCAATGAAAGGCCGCTAAGGGCTGTAGTCCGTCGGCGAGAGGCTCTGAGGTCCGCGCGTCTTTCGCCACTGCATCCACGCGATCGCGGCGACGAAGAACACGCTGCACAGGTAACTTCCTTCCGGCCCTTCCGCGCCACCGGTCAGGGCGTCGAGGCCTTGCGGGCGCAGCGCCACCAACAGCGCCGGCAAGTGCGCATCGATGCCGGTGACGGGCAGTTCGAACCCGGTCGCGAGCAACCAGTTCCACCCCGCATGCCAGCCCATCACACCCCAGATATTGCCGGTCCGCAGTGCCCAGGCGCAGGCGAACAGCGAGAACATGAACATGCCGAGCGTGACCCGAAGCGGCTGGTGCGGACTGAAATGCAGGAAGCAGAAAACGAGCGAGACCAGCAGCACTGCCACCGCGACATTCGTCTTGCGCGCCACCGCCGACAGCATCCAGCCGCGGAAGATGATCTCCTCCACGATCGCCTGGAACATGAAACTCAGTAGCAGCAGACCGATGTGCAGCAGACTGATGGGCGATCGCCAGGCCAGCCCCACGCCTGCCGCCTGCATGCCGCCCGCCATCCAGATCGCGACTACGACCAGCGCGATCGTGCCGAATCCAACGGCCAGTCCGCGCAGGAAGGTTTTCAGCGGCGCTGGACCGGTCAGCCCGATACTCGCCAGCGAGCGCCCTTCGACGAAGCGCACCCAGGCGAGCACGGCCACCAGCGTCGGCGCGAAGCCAATCCACAGCAGCGCATGCACGCCAGCAAGTCCGATCGGATCGCCGCTCGGCGTCGACCAATGCTGCGACTGCATCCACCCGTCCAGCGCGATCACCGGTACCGCGTTGAACAGGATCATGAGGACCGGCGCCAGCCAGGCCCAGGGCAACCAGCCGCGGGCCAGTTCCGGCGAATACAGGGCAATGGGGGTCATGCGGGCTCCAGGCCGACGTGATCGCCGCTGGAAGTTGCCACCCGCGCAGAGGCGTGGCAACCCGTTTGCGACCAAGCCAGAGAAGCCGCCGATGAATGGCCCGGATCGCCGACGGGATGGCGCTGATTGGTCGCGCCACGCGCGCAGCCACAATGCCGCGTGGGTTGAGCGGACCAAGGTGGCGATGAAGGGCCAGTAGCCGGCGCTGACCGAGGCGTCGCATGTCGCATCTGCCCTGCCCTCGGCGGCTGCAGTCGGTTCGCGACAACGCACTTGCCTGAACCGCCAATGCGGGCGCAAGCCTTGCGTGCCAAGGCGTATGCATCGCCGCACAATTTGCAACGATTCTGAAAATGTTGAAAGCAGTGACGGCATCGCCCTTACTGCCTTGGCATCGAGTGCAACCAGGCGTAATCCTTGCCGCGCCACCGAAAACGGGTGGTCGGGGTCTCGAAAATCCTGGTTGTGCAACTGATGTTTGCGCTTGCCAGTCGGCACCACCTTCGCGTGGTGTCGGCTGGCAATCCGTCTGCCGGCTATGGCGGGCGGTGCGTGGGGGCTTCGTGCCCGCCCGGGCTTAGTTGCACACCGGATTTTCGAGCCACGCATCGTCCGCCACCTTTATCGGTGGCGGCTTCTGCCTGCACGCAAGGAGCCCGCCATGACCGCACCCTATTCCCCTGCCCCGCATTCCATCCAGGAACCGCCGGCAGCCGATCCCGCGCCAGACCCCAACACCCTCACTCACCTGCTGCGCAGCATCGGCGCCGGTGCCGCCGCCGACGGCCAACCTTGGCCCGAGCGCCACCCGCTACGCAGTCGACAGATTGCACTGGCTGATGCCGATTGCGCCCTGGCTGGCCAACGCGTGGTGCAGGAACTGCTGCTGGCTGCCGAGCGCGCCCGCCAGAATGGAGACCCTGACCAGGACGTGGGCGACCGGGTAATGGAAGGCCTGGCCATGGCCTGCCTCGCGCTCAATGTCTTCATCCAGGAACGCGTGCGGCCGCTCGGCGCGGGGACGTGAGTGCGGTCATTCCTGGCGTCTAGCCTGATGGTCCTCGCCGCGCTGGCCGCTGTTGCCTTGTTGCCCTGGCCGCAGACCGCAGCCGAAGAGAAGTGGGTCTATCCGAAGGTGGGATTCGCGGAGTTCGAGAAGCTCTATGGCAGTGCGCACGAATTTGTTTCCACGCGCCGAGCAACGGGCTTCACGATCTACCCAGCGAATGCCGTTGCGCCCTCTTTCCAGGTGCGCTGCAAGGGCTTTCCCGTGCTGAGGGTGGAGCGCACAAAACCGACGGTCGCGCTGCGTCTGCCGGCAGACGCCCTGGAGCGTGCGCCGGAAACTGAGGCGCTGTACTTGGATCTGCAACAGTTGATGGCGTTCAACCAGGTTGAGGGGGTCAGCATTCCCGACGGGCGAGCGCGGCCGTGGTGGAGGGCCGGGCCTCCGGTGCCCAGGAATGAACGGTGTGCGCCGCCATCTGGCGACCGGATGATTGATTGGTACAGTGCCGTGCGTTCGGTGGTGCGGAATCAATTCTGGTGATGGGGTGCCGAGGGGTTCAGTCGAGCAAGCTCGACTCTACCCGGTCGTTAAGCCGAATCATTCAAGCCTTCTGTAGAAGATCCAGAATGCGTCTTTCTCAGGCAGCTGCGGACGCTCTGCGGTTCGGATATCGATCTCTATGCTGATCTGCCGAGCGAAGTCCGCAATCACCTCCGTTTCAATGCAGGAAATAGCATCTTCAATATGATCGTCAACTTGCCGATCCAGGAAGAAGTACAGAGTGAGATCATCCGGGCCCGTCACGAAGACGCAGACCGCCACCAGTGAAGGAAACACTTCACCGATCAGTGCACGGCTGACGCTGAGAGATATCTCTTCCCGAAAACTATTCGCCATGAATAACGCCTGGAGGGGGCGATGCGGATGTCATTTCTTGCATAGTGGACAACTCCATGCCGAGCGGCGCTGGGGTTTCCGCCCTCCCCTACGCAGCAGGCCAATCGGTTCCGTCAGGGCCACCTTCCCGGCGCACGTCATTGATCATGCCTGAGTGTATTTCCATCAAGCGCTCAAGCACGCCGTCCAGCTCATCCATGGCCTCAGCAGTATCGCCGTTCGCCAACGACTGTCTTGCGTGCTTCAGATCGGCAATCAGCCCCTGCAGAGTGTCTGACTGCATCGCAACTGCAGGATTTCTTCGGCCGGGAAAGTGCACGGTCGCGTTGTTTCCCGGCTCACCGTATACCGAAATAGACATCATCTTCTTCATGTTTCCGGCATGACCTGATTGTGGAGACAAGATTTGTCGAGGTTCCTCTGAATATATCGATCAGCGAGCGCCCTCTGCTACATGCTACCTGAGCCGATATGCCGGATGAACGCTCCGGCCACGCATCGCGCGCAAGCTCGCGGACGAAGCACGGCACTCCACGACGACTCGGCGCCCATTCGTCACGCCATGCCAATGTGGTTGAACCGTTCAGAAGATCGCTGACATTGGGCGCATCCAACCTCGGCTGCTGGCACGTAGGCATGTGGACAACGCGCCAGAGCTGCTCGCACTGGAGCGTGATCCGCAGGATTGCCTGCACCCATCCAGGGGCCTGATGGCCTCCGCAAGCGAGGACACACACATGCGTACCCAGATTCAGCGTCTTGCCATTGCCGCCGGCATCGCAGTTGCCTGTGCGGTACCCAGCGCGTTTGCCGCCGATAACCCGATGGTGGGGGGCGTGCCGATGTATGCGAACAAGACGATCGTGGAAAACGCGTCCACCGCGAAAGACCTCAGCACGCTGGTAGCTGCGGTAAAAGCCGCCGGCTTGGTGGAAACCCTCAGCGGCAAGGGGCCGTTCACCGTATTTGCGCCCACCAACCAGGCGTTTGAAAAGCTTCCTGCCGGCACGGTCGATACGCTGCTCAAGCCGGAGAACAAGGCCAAGCTGACCAAGGTACTGACCTACCACGTGGTATCGGGCACGTATACGGCCGCGCAGCTGACCGCGGCCGCGCGCGGTAACGGTGGCAGCAGCACGCTGAAGACGGTGCAGGGTGAGCCGCTGACCGTGAAGCTGCAGGACGGCAAGGTGTGGGTGATCGATGCCAAGGGCGGCAAGGCATCGGTAACTACGGCAGACGTAAAGCAGTCCAACGGTGTGGTGCACGTCGTTGATACCGTGCTGATGCCGAAGTAAACCGTTTGCGCGGCGCGGCGCGGCGCGGCGCGGCGGGGTTACTCCCTGCCGCGCCGGCACGCGCTTCTTTGGACGGCTACGCGCATACACCTTGACCAAAGCATCGATCTGGGTGCGTCGGATGGGGTGTCGGCGGTTCAGTCGAGCAAGCTCGACTCTACTGATTCGCGAACGGGTATTCATGAGCAAGCGGTTGGCGTGAGCATCTGCAGCCACAGCAAGATTCCGCAAACGCCGTGCCCCGCCCTGCGCTACGCTTCCACCCAGTCACCGACACGGAACAGGCGGCATGGGAGCGGCACGCAAGGCCTTGTGGTACATCGAAAGCCACTTTGCCGAGAACCCGTCGCTGGCGCAGATCGCCGAGGCGGTCGAGCTTTCGCCGTTCCACCTGTCCCGACTGTTCCAGGTCAGCACCGGCACGTCGATGGCGCGCTACCTGCGCGCGCGCCGACTGACCGAAGCGGCGCGCGCCCTGGCTGCGGGCGATGCGCCCATTCTGGATGTCGCCCTGGCCGCTGGCTATGCCTCGCATGCGGCCTTTACCAACGCCTTCACCGAACAGTTCAAGCTGCCGCCGGAACAGGTCCGCCGCAAGGGTCTGCACGGCCTGGCGCTGGTGGATGCGATAAAGCTCGATGCCCCGCCCCTGCCCTGCGCGGTGGAGCCGGTACGTCGCCGACAGGGCCCACTGCGGGTGGCCGGCATCTGCGCCCGCCATACCGCCGCGACCGTGGCGTCCATTCCCTCGCAATGGCAGCAGTTGGCGCTGACCCGCGAACTGGGGAAGGACATCGCTTTCGGGGTCTGCTGCAACCGTGATGGCGAGGGTGCCTTCGATTACATCGCCGGCATGGAGATCGGCGCGACCGCCGCGGTGCCTTCGCCGTGGCAGGCGGTTTCCATTCCGGCCCGGGACTACCTGGTGGCGTGGCATGCGGGCCACATCTCGACCATCCGCTCCACCTGGTACTGGCTGTTGAACGACTACCTGCCCCGCTCCGGCCTGAGCCTGGCCGACGCCCCCGACTTCGAACGCTATGACACCCGCTTCGACGACCGCACCGGCAACGGCGGCGTGGAAATCTGGCTGCCGCTGTCCGACCCGACATGAACCAAGGAGCTTCTTCCGTGCGAGCCTTGCCCTACGCCTGCCTCCTGCTGTCCTGCTTGTTCGCCCCGCTGGCATGGGCAGCCGCGCCCTCTTCCGCAGTGGGCGAAACCCATGGCGTGGCGCACACCCCCAGCGCCGCGGTGCGCGATGCCGGGCACCGCGACGCCGTGCGGTACACGGTGTGGTATCCGGCGCGACCCGGTGTGGAAGAGCAGCCGCTGGCCATCGGGCCGCCGGGGGAGCCGTTGTTCGTGGCAGGCGCTGCTGGGGTTGATGCCCCCGCTGCGCCGGGCCGCTGGCCGGTGCTGCTGCTGTCGCACGGCAATGGCGGCAGTGCCCGCATGATGGGCTGGTTCGGCACGGCCATGGCGCGCTCGGGCTACGTGGTGGTTGCGGTTGACCACCCCGGCAACAACGGCGTGGACGCGATGACCGAGGCCGGCAGCATCCTGATGTGGAACCGGGCCGATGACCTTGCCGCGGCGTGGGCGGCGGTGCAGGCCGACCCCGCGCTGGCGCCGCATCTGGATGCCGGGCGGCTGGGTCTGGTGGGCTATTCGGCTGGCGGCTTCACGGCGTTGGTGGCGGCCGGTGCGCGGCCGGATATGTCCAGGCTGGCCGCGTTCTGCAAGGCATCGCCGAGGGATGGGGTCTGCCTGCCGCAAGCGGAGAACGCAGAATTGACCTTTGAGCGGCGGATGGCGGCGGTCGCAACGCCGGAACTGGCGCCGTGGGTGGGAAAGTCTGCAGAGGATCGGGCTATTCCAAGCGTTCGCGCGGTGTTTTTGATGGCGCCGGCGATCGTGCAGGCGTTCGAGCCGTCTGAGCTCGCACAACTGCAGGCGCCGATCTCTGTAGTGGTGGGTGAGGCTGATGCGATTGCCTCGCCGGCCACCAACAGCAAGGTGATTGGCGAGGCGAGAGATAACGCGGTTGTGCGGGTACTGCCCTTGGTCGGGCACTACGATTTTCTGGCGGAGTGCACGGAACTGGGGCGCAAGGTCGTAGGAGCGTTGTGCGAGGTGAAGGCCGATAAGGTGGAAACGCATCGGGCGGCGATTCGACAGGCCAAGGCGCTGTTTGAGGCTGCGCTTCGGTAGGTGGTGCAGTCGAGCAAGCTCGACTCTACGGGTGGGCGGCGGTGCGAACGCGTTCGGCCGCCTCCCGGCTGACGCGGGCTTCGAGGACGTCGGCCAGCCTGGACAACTGTTCACGCCGCAGGCCCGTGTTCAAGCTGATGCCAATGTGGGACTTCAACTGGGGCTCCACCCCGGACATGGCGGCCAGCATGCTGACGGTAGCCAGCTCGCGGCTCTGCCAGTCCAGATTGTCGCGCTCGAAGATGTCGCCGAACAGGTGGGTACGCAGGTACAGATTTGCCTGCGGCGCAAAGTCGAACAGCGGCCCGGAGACCGGTCCACCGGCCAACGTGGTCTGGTTTGCCGTGCCTGCAGCGAGCAAGGCGTCGCCCGTGGGAATGGGCTTGCGCGGCTCGCGGCCGGGGTCATCCTGGATGCCCCGCTGCTTGCGCGCATCGGCCACCTTCATCAGTTCGCCCAGCGCGTTCAAGCTGCGCGGAAACCCGGCATACGCGTAGACCTGCAGCAGGATCTCGCGCGTTTCAGCCACGCTGAGGCCGGCATCCAGGCCTTGGTTCAACGCCTGCCGAAGGCCATCCATGTTGCCGGCCGCCGCAAAAGCGCTGATTGGGATGATGGCTTGCTGGCGCGCGTCCAGTTCAGTTGTGGAAGCGTGGTTCGCGTTGCTGTTCATGGCTGCTCCTTCGTGTGCGAACGCCATCTGGCCGGGGGCGGCAGCAAGCATCGCTGCGCCCATCAGAATGGCGAGATGGCGGAACCGCGACGTGCGGTCACTTGGCTTCGTACTGGGCATCGGTCACCTTCTCCATCCAGGTTACGTTCTGGCCATCGCGCACGCCGGTCACCGCAAGGTGGGTCATGGCGGTGCCGGGGGCAGCGCCATGCCAGTGCTTCACTCCCGGCGGGCACCACACCACATCGCCGGGGCGCACCACTTGGACGGGCTTGCCCCACTCCTGCACCCGCCCAACGCCCGAGGTGATCAGCAGGCGCTGGCCGGCGGGATGGGTGTGCCACGCCGAACGTGCACCCGGCTCGAACGTCACCAGCCCGCCGGAGGCGGTGATGCCGGCGTCGGCAGGCCAGACCGGGTCGATGCGAACGTTGCCGGTGAAGTATTCCGACGGGCCCTGCGTGGATGGCTGATCCCCGGCCGCCGTGATCTGCTGTGCGGGCGCTGCGGCTCCGGCCGCGTATGGAAGGCCTAGCAAGGCCCACATTGAGAGGACCAGGATGCCTCGCACTGATGTTCGCAACAGCATCTCAGCTCCCTCCTGCGGTGTGAGCCGGTTCCAGCCCTTTGACGGATGCTTGGGTGCCTGCGTGTTTGATATCCATGAGATTCACCTCGCTGTGGCGGATAGGAATGCAGCCAACTACTAGAACGCCTCAATGCGGGCCTTCACCGGCCCCGCAGCACGAAGGATCTGCAACCCGCCTTCGATGCGGCCCAGCCGTGTAAGACCCTTTGAGTAGCCGAAGGGCTTGTGAAAGATCGCCAGGTTTCCCCACGGTGCGTAGAAGGCAATATCGCCTGCCACTGGCGTGATGCCCTCCGGCTCGCCGGTCACGCTGAGACGGCGCGGAAGCTGTGCGATCTTTTCGGTCGCCGCGTAGTCCTCAAGCTGCAGCGTCAGCGGTAGCTGGGCGATGAAATCGCGTGCGGGGATGCTGTCTTCCAGGGTGGCGGTGAGCACCTGATCGTTGATGATGACTCTGATTTTCATGGAGCGAGACTCCGCAGTGGTCGATGTAGATCGCCTCATGAGCCCTGCGCTCCCATGGCGATGGCCGGCCGCGAGCTGGATGCGGCATCGCAGGCGGTGACATAGGCCAACAGCGCGGCAAACAACAACAGGCCGGCACTGGCCAGGAACGTGCTCGCAAAGCCGAAGCCATCGAACAGCAATCCACCCAGGGTGGCACCCAGCGCGATGGAGCACTGCACGACCGCAACCATCAGGCCGCCACCCGCCTCCGCGTTGTCGGTGAAAGTGTGGGCCAGCCAGCTCCACCAGCCCACCGGCGCGGCCGTGGCCAGCAGCCCCCATGCCGAGAGCAGCGCAGCCGTCGGCCAAAGCCGGGGCCCCAGCAGAACCAACGCCAACGCAATCAGCGCCATTACGGCCGGAATGCTCACCAGCGTGCGGTACAGACCGCGCTTGATGAATGCTCCGATGGCAAACGTGCCCAGCAAGCCACTTGCACCGATCGCCAAGAGCACCAGCGGAACGGCGCTGTCTGCTGCATGTGTCACACGCTCCAGGAACGGCCGTACGTAGGTAAACAAGGCAAACTGCCCCATGAAGAAGGCACCGCAGGCAATCATGCCAAGGGCCACCACGCGCCTGCGCAGCAGTGCAAATACCCCGCCCTGTGCACGCCCCCGTTCTGCGGCCATGGAGGGCAAGCTTGCCCATTGCCACGCAAAGGCCACTGCAGCGACCGGCACCAGGCACAGGAATGCACCGCGCCACCCGATCACACCGCCCAGGTAACTGCCCAATGGCGCCGCAACCACGGTTGCAAGCGCATTGCCACTGTTGAATATCGCCAGAGCGCGCGGAACCTTTGCCGCCGGCACCAGGCGCATGGCCGTTGCGGCAGACAGAGACCAGAAGCCGCCGATCACCACGCCAATCAGCGCACGGCCGGTCATGTAGACCGGATAGTTCGGGGCCAACGCCACAACCACCCCCGACACCGCCATCAATGCGGTGAGAAACAGCAGCAGCGTTCGCCGGTTGATGGTGCCCGCCAACCGGGAAATCGACAGGCTGGTGAGCACTGCAAATGCGCCCGAGATGGCAATCCCGTAGCCGGCAAGGCCCTCGCTGACGCCCAGGTCTGCCGCCAACGGGGTAAGCAGGCTCACCGGCATGAATTCAGAGGCGATCAACGCGAAGACACACAGCGTCATCGCTAAGACGCCGCCCCAGTGGGCGCGACCGGCGGTGGTATCGGCGTGGCTCATTGCGTGGCAAGACCGCGCTGGAAGAACGTTGTCAGTTTCTCGAAGGGAATCAGGTTCGTCCGGTCGTACAGGTCCACATGACCGGCCCCCTTCACCCAGTAGAGCTCCTTCGGCTGACCGGCGTTGCGGTACGCATCCTCGCTGAATTCACGGGAATGCGCGGTGTCGCCAGAGATGAACAGCATCGGCCGGGGCGAGATAGTCTCGATGTCGTTGAACGGATAGAAGTTCATGAACTTGACCAGGCTGCTGAAGAGCGGCTGGGTGGTCAGCTCGGCGGTATCGCCCTTGGGTGTGTAGGCGCCGCGTGGGGTGCGGTAGTAGTCGAAGAACTCGCGCTGGATGGCGGTCGTGTCAGCATCGAGTTTGTTTACCGTGCCCGGCACGTACACTGCGGCCCCGCCCTTGAATTCAACCAGGCGCTGGTCGGTTGCGGACTGGATGACTGCCTTGCGCTGTTGCAGGGATTGCCCGTTGTTCAGCCCCTGCCGTGCGGCGGCCCCCATGTCGTACATGCTGACCGTGGCAATGGCCTTGATGCGCGGATCGATCTTGGCGGCACTGATCACGAAACTGCCGCTGCCGCAGATACCCAGCCCGCCGATCCGATCCGGGTCCACGAAGGTCTGCGTGCTCAGGAAGTCCACGGCCGCACTGATGTCGTCCGAGTAGATTTCCGGCGCCACCAGGTGCCGCGGCGTGCCGGCACTTTCGCCCCAGTAGGAGAGATCGATCGCCAGCGTCACGAAGCCCTGCTCGGCCAGCTTCTGCGCGTAGAGCTGCGAGCTCTGTTCTTTCACCGCGCCCATGGGGTGGCCCACCACCACGGCGGGGGCGCGGCTGCCCTCAGGCAGACCCTGCGGACGGTAGAGCGTCCCCACCACTTCCATCTGGTACTGGTTCTGGAAGGTGACCCGCTCCCCCTTTACCGTGGGGCTGCGGTAGAAGTTGTCGGCCCCTTGCGGACGGGACCCCGCGGGTGCATCCGCGGCCATGGCCGAAGCCGGAAGGGAGAGGCTGGCGAGCAGCGCCAGCAGCAGCGTGGTGCGTTTCATGGGCGTGTGGCCTCGGTCGGGATTCCAGGTCGCCACGATAGGCCGCGCCCCGTACGCCGATAAGCCGGCTGAAAGTTGATGCATTGCTGAGTTCAGCTCACAATTGGTCCATGAGCACCGTGAAGACCAATGATCTGCAGGCGTTCCTGGTGGTGGCGCAGGAGCAGAGTTTCACCAAGGCGGCCGTTCGCCTTGGGGTCACGCCCTCGGCGCTGAGCCATTCCATGCGGCTGCTGGAAGAGCGCCTGGGCATCCGCCTGCTGGCCCGGACCACGCGCAACGTGTCCCCCACCGAAGCCGGCGAGCGCCTGATGCGCTCCATTGCGCCGCACTTCGAGGCCATCGGCGCAAGCGTGGAAGCCCTGGGCGATCTGCGCGACCGCCCGGCCGGAACGCTGCGGATCTCCTGCACGGATGATTCCATGGAGACCGTCATCCGCCCGCGGCTTGCCGGGTTCCTGGCCGAGTACCCGGACATCACGCTGGAGTTCTACGTCGATTACGGCTTCACCAATGTGGTGGAGCAGCGCTTCGATGCCGGCATCCGGCTGGGTGAGGCGCTCAGCAAGGACATGATCGCGGTCAGGGTTGGGCCCGATTGGCGCCTGGTGGTGGTCGGGTCGCCCGACTACTTCAGGAAGCATCCCAAGCCCCGCAAACCTGCCGACATAACCCGGCACCGTTGTGTGCACATCCGGCATCGGCCCAACGGTGCCATCTATGCCTGGGAGTTCGAGGAAAAGGGCAAGGAGTTCACCGTGCGCGGCGACGGACCCCTGGTCTTCAACAGCATGATCCACGTCATCAATGCCGCACTGGACGGGCTGGGCCTGGCGTACGCGCCAGAGCCGATGGTGGCCGAGCACATCGCGCAGGGAAGGCTGGTGGCGGTGCTGGATAAATGGTGCGTTCCTTTCCCTGGTTACCACCTGTACTACCCTAACCGTCGGCAGCCCTCGCCTGCATTTGCGGCGCTGGTGGCGTGGCTGAGGCAGGATCAGTAGTAGCAGTACAGAAGTTCAGGCGAGCACGCACCGGGAATCGGTGAGAGACGGTGCGCTGCATTTGCTAAGGCCATGCGATGACGATACTGCGGGGCCGAAATGGGGCCTTCACCCCGTCTTTGAACCGGTTTGTCTGCCGGCCTTCTAGGCTGGCCACTCCTTCAACGCTGGAGCGCAACGATGGCGATCAAGACCGCAGAAGACCTGTTCATCCACGAACTCTCTGATATCTACAGCGCCGAGAAGCAGCTGACCAAGGCACTGCCCCGCTTTGCCCGCGCGGCCGAGAACCCGGACCTGGCCGCGGCTTTCGAAACGCATCTGGAAGAAACCCAGGGCCAGATCGAGCGCATCGATCAGGTGGTGGACGTGCTGGGCATCCGCCTGAAGCGCATCAAGTGCGCGGCCATGGAGGGCCTGGTGGAAGAAGGCAAGGAAGTGATCGATGCCATCGACAAGGGGCCGGTGCGCGATGCTGCGCTGATTGGCGGCGCGCAGAAGGTCGAGCATTACGAAATTGCTTCCTACGGCACGATCGCGGCCTTGGCCAAGCAGCTGGGTTACAAACAGGCCCTGCCGCTGCTGCTGGAAACGCTGGAAGAGGAAAAGGCCACCGACGAAAAGCTGACCCTGCTCGCCAAGGGGGGCGGCAACGCCAAGGCGGCGCAGGCGGCCTGAGCACGCTGCCTCCGTTCCACGGCGCCGCCGGTGAAGGCGGCGCCTGATCTACGGCATGCCCCAGGGAGATCTGCATGCATCCGGATGTACTGGGCTGGGCGGCGACCGCGGTGCTGATGGCTACGCTGATCCGCCAGATGGTGAAGCAGTGGCAATCACCCCACCCGGAAACGGTCTCAAAGTGGCTGTTCCTCGGCCAGATTACCGCTTCGATGCTCTTCACGATTTACAGCGCCCTGCTGGGCGCCACTGTTTTCGTGGTGACCAACGCGCTGCTGTTGGTGACGGCGCTTGTGGGCCAGGTCATGGCGTGGCGCCGGCGGCAACGACGAGGAAACCTACCCCGCAATGAGGTGGCGCCATGAAATCACGCAGCGCGCTGATCATCATCGACCTGTTCAGCCTGTTCGACTTCCCGCAAGGGCGGCGGATGGCGCCGCTGGCCGTGCAGGCTGCCGAGAAGGCGTCTGCCCTGCGCGCTGCATTTGACCAGCGCGGGTTGCCGGTGATCCATGCGAACGACAATTTCGGTGATTGGAAGCGTGATTTTCCGGGCCTTGTGGCGGCCTGCCGCAAGCAAGGCGGCGCCGCCGCGCAGATTGCCACAACCCTTTCCCCGGCGCCTTCCCATTACTTCATTCTGAAGCCCAAGCATTCCGCGTTCCTGGCCACACCGCTGCCGGTGTTGCTGGCCAAGCTGCAGGTTCGCCGCGTGGTGCTTGCCGGAATGGCGCTGGATTCCTGCGTGCTCGCCACAGCGCTGGATGCCAATTCCCGCGAGTACGAAACCGTCATTGCGTGGGAGGCGACGGCCGCCCTGCCCGACCGTCAGCAGCCTGCGCTGCAGCTGCTGCAGCGCTCAGATGCGGCAAAGGTATTGGACAACCGGGACGTGATCGCGCTACTGGACAACACCGAAGATGAATAGCGCCCCCAGTGATCAGGCCAGGTGCGGTTCGGCCACGGCGGCCAGATAGTCCATGGCCGCCCATGCCGACTGGCGCGGGTTCGTGAAGCGGGCAG
>NZ_JACVUD010000082.1:0-19802 GCF_016624905.1 Stenotrophomonas sp. S49
CCCCCCCCCCCCCCCCCCCCCCCCCCCCCCCGGCCCCCCCCGCCCCCCCCGCGACCCGCTTACGACCAATCGAACGTGAATAACACCGTGCGGCTTTCCGGTTCGTAGAACATCACGATCGCATCGGCGCCGGCGGCGCACCAGTGGCTGGCCGGCACGCTGGCCACGTGGAAGAACGCATGGCCGTCGCGGGTCAGGCGCAGGCCATCGTCGGCCAGGTGGCTGCTGTCATTGCGGAAGCGCAGGCTGCCGCGTTGCCGGTAGCCGGCCAGATCCTGCAGCTGGAACGCCGCCGGCAGCGGCGCGTAATCAGACCAGTTGCCGAACCAGAGCGGGCCGCCCAGCTGCTGCAGCCAGGCCTGTTCGTCCAACTCGCCGTTGCCGTAGCGCGAGCAGCTGGCCAGGCGCCCATGCTGCAGGAAATACGCATGCGCCTTGGCATGGCTCTCACGCATTTCAACGCTATGCGCGCGGGCTTCTTCCGACTCCACCGCCTCGCCCAGGAAATAGCCCGGCGCGCCCAGGAAGCGCATGCGGTTGTCCGCGGTCAGCTCGAAGGCGATCCAGTTGATGCCAGTGAACGCATTGTGGTGCGCGACGGTGTCGTCGCCGATGCAGCCTTCATACGGTTCGATCGGGCACAGCAAAGTGGCGGCCTGGCCGGCCAGTTCCGGGCGCAGCACGCCCAGGTCGATCTGCAGCAGCGGCAGCAGGTGCTGGCCGAGCCACGGTTGCTCGCTGGCGAACACTTCAGCGGGGAACGGCACCAGGCCGGGCAGCAGTTCGTGCAGGTCGGTGTGGTGGATCATGTCAGCCTTTGGAGCAGGGGGTAGAGTCGAGCTTGCTCTACTGCCGTGAACCGTAGCGTCGAGCTTGCTCGACTGCTTCAAGCAAGAGCAGTCGAGCAAGCTCGACTCTACGAAAGGCAGCAGTCGAGCAAGCTCGACTCTACGAAAGGCAGCAGTCGAGCACGGTCGACGCATGCGGTAGCGCCAGGTCATGCCCGGCGCGCGCTGCGCGGTCGGCTTACGACCAGTCGTACGAGAACAACACCGTGCGGCTCACCGGCTCGTACAGCATCACGATGGCATCGGCGCCGGTGGCGCACCAGTTGTAGCCGGCCACCTCGGCCACGGCGAAGAATTTGTGGCCATCGCGGGTGATGATCACCGTTTCGGCATCCTCCGGCGCATCCGGGTCATCGGCTGCTTCAGTGAAGTCCAGCGCGAAGGCGGCGGGGATTTCTGCGGTCTCGGTCCAGTTGCCGAAACCGATCGGGCCGCCCAGCGAATCCAGGTAGTCCCGCTCGCTGGCTTCGCCCTTGCCAAAGCGCGAATAGCAGGCGAGGCGGCCGTTGGCCGCATAGTAATCGCGCGCCTTGGCGTAGCTCTCGCGCATCTGCGCGATGTGTTCCTGCGCGTGCGAGTCCTGCACCTGGTCACCGATGAAATAGCCTTCGTTGCCGAGGAAACGCATCTGGTTGTCGGCGGTCAGTTCGAAGGCGATCCAGTTGGTGCCGGTGAACGCGTTGTGGTGTTCTTCGGTGCTCTCGCCGATACAGCCGTCATACGGCTCGATCGGGCACAGCATGGTGGCCACCTGGCCGGCCAGTTCCGGGCGCAGCACACCCAGGTCGATGTTCAGCAGCGGCAGCAGGTGCTGGCCGAGCCAGGCCTGGTCGGCGGGGAACACGCCGGTGGGGAAGGGGACCATGCCGGGCAGCAGGTCGCGCAGTTCCGTGTGGTGGATCATTTCAGTCCTTTGAGTGGGAGAAAACGGGTGTGGCGCGGCGCGTAACGTCGAGATTGTTCAACGTCGGTGAACCGTAGCGTCGAGCAGCAGTCGAGCAAGCTCGACCCTACGAAGCGCAGCATCCGGCAGCGCCGGGCCATGCCCGGCGGGCGAAACGCCGACCAAGGTCGGCATCTACCAGAAGCGGATCAGCTCGATGCGCTGCGGATCGCGTCCGGCAGCGGGGCGCTCTTGCCGGTCTGGGTGTCCATCCACACCACCACCACGTTGCCGTCCGAATACAGCTTCGATTCGTCCTGCTGGTCCACGATGCGGTGGCCGATGGTCACGCTGCTGTTGCCCAGGCGCTCCACGAACAGTTCCACCAGGATGTCGTTGGGCCACACGATCGGCAGGCGGTAGTTCACGTTGGTGGCGGCCACCACCGGTGCGATGCGGTCGGTCATCGACACGCCGTCCACGCCCAGCATCCAGCGCACGCGCGCTTCTTCCAGGTAGGAAATGTACTTGGCGTTGTTCACATGGCCCATGCTGTCCATGTCACGCCAGCGCACGCTGATCGGAATACGGGCCAGGATCTTGTGTTCGCTGCTCATCAGGCGTCCTTCTTCTTCTTGCTGGCAGTGGCGGTCTTGCTGGCCTTGCCGCTGCTTTTGGCGGCGGCCTTCTTCGCCGGCGGTTCGGGCTTCACCTTGCGCGGCGGGCGCGCATCGGGCTTGTTGGCCACGGCCGCCGGTTGCTGCGGCCGCGCACGGGTGGACGGCAGCATGCGTTCCAGGAAGTGGCCGGTGTAGGACTGCGGGCAGGCCGCCACGTCTTCGGGCGTGCCGGTCACCAGGATGGTGCCGCCACGGTGGCCGCCTTCCGGGCCCAGATCCACGATCCAGTCGGCGGTCTTGATCACGTCCAGGTTGTGTTCGATCACCACCACCGTGTTGCCCTCGTCGCGCAGCTTGTGCAGCACGCCCAGCAGCGCTTCGATATCGTGGAAATGCAGGCCGGTGGTGGGCTCGTCCAGAATGTACAGGGTGCGCCCGGTATCGCGGCGCGACAGTTCCTTGGACAGCTTCACGCGCTGCGCTTCACCGCCGGACAGCGTGGTCGCGCTCTGGCCCAGCTTGATGTAGCTCAGGCCCACGTCCACCAGCGTTTCCAGCTTGCGCGCGATCGACGGCACCGGCTCGAACAGCTTCAAGGCATCTTCGACGGTCATTTCCAGCACGTCGTTGATGTTGTAGCCCTTGTACAGGATCTCCAGCGTCTCGCGGTTGTAGCGCTTGCCGTGGCAGACGTCGCAGGGCACGTACACGTCCGGCAGGAAGTGCATCTCGACCTTGATCAGGCCATCGCCCTGGCACGCCTCGCAGCGACCGCCGCGCACGTTGAAGCTGAAACGGCCCGGCGAATAGCCGCGCGCACGTGCTTCGGGCACCTGGGCGAACAGTTCGCGCAGGGGGGTGAACAGACCGGTGTAGGTGGCCGGGTTCGAGCGCGGGGTGCGGCCGATCGGCGACTGGTCGATGTCCACCACCTTGTCGAACAGGTCCAGGCCTTCGATTTCCTTGTACGGCGCCACGGCATGCGAAGCGCCGTTGATCTCGTTGGCGGCCAGCGAGAACAGGGTGTCGTTGATCAGGGTCGACTTGCCCGAGCCGGACACACCGGTCACGCAGGTCAGCAGGCCGGCCGGAATGGCCAGGTCCACGCCCTTCAGGTTGTTGCCGCTGGCACCGCGCAGGTGCAGGGTGGTCTTCGGGTTGGGCGCGTGGCGGCGTGTCGGAATCTCGATCGCGCGCTTGCCCGACAGGTACTGGCCGGTCAGCGAACGCGGTGCGTCCAGGATGTCCTGCAGGGTGCCCTGGCCGACGATCTCGCCGCCATGCACGCCCGCGCCGGGGCCGATATCCAGCACGTAGTCGGCCAGGCGGATCGCATCTTCATCGTGCTCGACCACGATCACCGTGTTGCCCAGGTCGCGCAGGCGGGTGAGGGTGCCCAGCAGGCGCTCGTTGTCGCGCTGGTGCAGGCCGATGGACGGTTCATCCAGCACGTACATCACGCCCACCAGCCCGGCGCCGATCTGGCTGGCCAGGCGGATGCGCTGTGCTTCGCCGCCGGACAGGGTGTCGGCCTTGCGTTCCAGGGTCAGGTAATCCAGGCCCACGTCGACCAGGAAGCCCAGGCGCTCGCCGATCTCCTTGACGATCTTGGCCGCGATCTCGCCGCGCCAGCCCGGCAGGCTCAGTTCGCTGAAGAACTTCAGCGCCTCGTCGATCGGCAGCACCACCAGTTCCGGCAGCGGACGGTCGGCCACGAACACGTTGCGCGCGGCCTTGTTCAGGCGCGCACCGTTGCATTCGGGGCAGGCGTGTTCGCTGATGTACTTGCCCAGCTCTTCCTGCACCGCCGCCGATTCGGTTTCCTTGTAGCGGCGTTCCAGGTTGGGAATGATGCCTTCGAAGCGGTGCTTGCGCTGGGTGCGGCCACCGGCTTCGGTGAAGTAGGTGAAGGTGATGGCCTCATCGCCGCTGCCGAACAGCACGGCCTGCTGCACCTTGGCCGGCAGCGAGTTCCAGGCCGCATCCACGTCGAACTTGTAGTGCTTGGCCAGCGAGGCGATCAGCTGGAAGTAGTACGCGTTGCGGCGGTCCCAGCCGCGCACCGCGCCCGCGGCCAGCGACAGTTCCGGGTGCACCACCACGCGCGCCGGGTCGAAGAATTCGGCCATGCCCAGACCATCGCAGCCGGGGCAGGCGCCCATCGGGGCGTTGAACGAGAACAGGCGCGGTTCCAGCTCGGGCAGCGAGTAGTCGCAGACCGGGCAGGAATACTTGGACGAGAACAGGGTGGGGGTGGCGTCGGCGGCGTCCAGCGACTGCACCGAGGCCATGCCGTCGCCCAGCTTCAGCGCGGTTTCGAAGCTTTCGGCCAGGCGCTGCTTGATGTCCTCGCGCGGGCGGAAACGGTCGATCACCGCTTCGATGGTGTGCTTCTGGCGCAGCGCCAGCGGCGGCACCGCGTCGATTTCATACAGTTCACCGTCCACCCGCACGCGCACGAAGCCCTGCGCGCGCAGCTGGTCGAACACCTGCGCATGCTCGCCCTTGCGGTCGCGGATGACCGGGGCCAGCAGCATGTAGCGCTGTTCCGGGTCCAGGGTCAGCACCTGGTCCACCATCTGGCTGACCGTCTGCGCTTCCAGCGGATAGCCGTGGTCGGGGCAGCGCGGAGTGCCCACCCGCGCGTACAGCAGGCGCAGGTAGTCGTAGATTTCGGTGATCGTGCCGACCGTCGAACGCGGGTTGTGCGAGGTCGACTTCTGCTCGATGGAAATGGCCGGGGACAGACCTTCGATATGGTCCAGGTCCGGCTTTTCCATCACGCTCAGGAACTGCCGGGCATAGGCCGACAGCGATTCCACGTAGCGGCGCTGGCCTTCGGCATAGATCGTATCGAACGCCAGCGAGGACTTGCCCGAGCCGGACAGGCCGGTGATCACGATCAGCTTGTCGCGGGGCAGGTCGAGGTCGAGGTTCTTCAGGTTGTGCGTCCGCGCACCGCGGATGCGGATGAAATCCATCGCCATGGGGGATCCGGTTGTGGGGGCAGGTCGAATGCGGCGGCAATCAATCAGCCTACCGAGGTGACCAGATGGGGGCAATGGCCGACAATGCCACCCCTGCGTCTCACCTCGTGAGACCGCCAGTCGAGCCGAGCCCCGAACCGTTCAGCCGAGCATGGCTCGGCTCTACTGGGGGCGGGGGGCCGCCCCCGCAGACCCCGCCCAGGGGTTGACTTGACCGGCGCCCATTGATCTGCGTACAATTCCGCTCCTGTCCGCCCTCGATGGCGGCAGTCCATAGACCACAATAACTACAGAGGAAGTCTGGTCATGTACGCAGTACTGGTCACCGGCGGTAAGCAATACCGCGTGGCGCAGGGCGAAAAGCTCCGCGTCGAAAAGCTCGAAGTCGAAGTCGGCAGCGAGATCAAGTTTGACAACATCCTGCTGCTGGGCGACAGCGACGGTATCAAGATCGGCGACGCCCTGAGCGGCGCTTCGGTCACCGCCAAGGTCGTGTCCCAGGGTCGTGCTGACAAGGTTCGGATCATCAAGTTCCGTCGCCGCAAGCACCACATGAAGCGCCAGGGTCACCGTCAGTACTACACCGAAATCGAGATCACCGGCATCGCCGGCTAAGCATCAGGAGAAGCAGTCATGGCACATAAAAAGGGCGTAGGCTCCTCGCGCAACGGTCGCGACTCCAACCCGAAGTACCTCGGCGTCAAGATCTTTGGCGGCCAGGCCATCGAAGCCGGCAACATCATCGTGCGTCAGCGCGGCACCCAGTTCCACCCGGGTACCGGCGTTGGCCTGGGCCGTGACCACACCCTGTTCGCCCTGACGGACGGCAAGGTGGAGTTCTCGGTGAAGGGCCCGAAGAAGCGTCGCACCGTCAGCGTCGTCTCGGTCGAAGCCTGATCAGGCTGTATCCGCCGGCCATGCCCTGGCATGGCCGCGCCGGATGAAGAGCGCGCTGCATGAAGAGCCCCGCTTCGGCGGGGCTTTTCGTTGGAATCAGTGGTAAAACGGGCACGGCCCGATTGCCAGGTGGCACCTGGCACGACATTCAAGGCGGCGGCACGCAGGCCGCGCCCATCGCAGGCATCGAAACAATGAAACTGGTAGACGAAGCAGAAATCGAAGTGTTCGCCGGCAACGGCGGCAACGGCTGCATTGGCTTCCGTCGCGAGAAGTTCATTCCGCTCGGCGGCCCGGACGGCGGCGACGGCGGTGCCGGCGGCAGCGTGTACATCCGCGCCGACGAAAACCTGAACACCCTGGTCGACTTCCGCCATGACCGCATCTTCAAGGCGCAGCGCGGCGAGAACGGCATGGGCCGCCAGGCCTACGGCAAGGGCGGCGAAGACCTGACCATCACCGTGCCGGTCGGCACCGTGATCATCAACGTGGCCACCGATGAGATCATCGGCGACCTGACCCAGCACGGTGACCGCCTGCTGGTGGCCAAGGGCGGCCGCGGCGGCCTGGGCAACATGCACTTCAAGAGCTCGACCAACCGCTCGCCGCGCCAGGCGCTGCCGGGCGAGCCGGGCGAAGAGCGCACCCTGAAGCTGGAGCTGAAGCTGCTGGCCGACGTGGGCCTGCTGGGCTTCCCCAACGCCGGGAAGAGCACCCTGATCCGTGCCGTTTCGGCGGCAACGCCGAAGGTGGCCGATTACCCGTTCACCACGCTGTACCCGAACCTGGGTGTGGTGAAGGTGGAAAACTACCGCAGCTTCGTGATCGCCGACATTCCCGGCCTGATTGAAGGCGCGGCCGACGGTGCCGGCCTGGGCGCGCAGTTCCTGCGCCACCTGCAGCGCACCCGCCTGCTGCTGCACCTGGTGGATATTTCCCCGATGGAAGGCGGCGTGGAGGGCATTTCCCCGGTCGAGCAGGTGCGTGCCATCGAGCGCGAACTGGAAAAGCACGACCCGGAGCTGCTGCAGAAGCCGCGCTGGCTGGTGCTGAACAAGGCCGACCTGATGTTCGAAGACGAGGCGAAGGCCGCGGCCGAGCAGATCGTGGCCGAGCTGGGCTGGGAGGAGCCGTGGTTCCTGGTGTCCGCGCTGGGTCGCGAAGGCACCTTCCCGATCATGAGCCGCATCATGGCGTTCTTCGATCGGCAGAAGGAAGACGAGCTGGAAGCCGCCCGCAACGCGTAACGGCGCTGTGGGGGTTCTACGCGAAAAACCCGGCTACGGCCGGGTTTTTTGTTGGCCTGTGCGACGGGGTGGCTGGGTCAACGGGCTCTGGCTGGGTCAACGGGCTCCGGCTGGGTCAACGGGCTCTGGCTGGGTCAACGGGCTCTGGCTGGGTCAACGGGCTCCGGCTGGGTAGAGTCGACTGTTAGTCGACTGCTGTTCGCGGCATCTGTAAAGCCCGCGCTGCGCGCGTTAGTCGACTAACAGTCGACTCTACCCCGCCGGTTCGACCCCGCCGGTTCGACCCGGCCGAATCACGGGCAACAAAAAACCCGGCCGGGGCCGGGCTTTTGTCTGCTGCCCAACCCCGAAGGGCAGGGCGGCAACGCCGGATCAGGCGGCCTTGAGGGCCTTGATGCGGTCGTTCAGGCGGCTCTTATGACGAGCAGCCTTGTTCTTGTGGATCAGGCCACGCGCGCTGAAGCGATCCAGGATCGGCTGGGCAACGGCGAAGGCGGCTTCGGCGCCGGCGGCATCGTTGGCGTCCAGCGCCTTGATCACTTTCTTGACAGCGGTGCGCAGCATCGAGCGCTGAGCCACGTTGCGCGCGTTGCGCACGACGGTCTGCTTGGCGCGCTTCTTGGCGGACTTGATATTGGCCACGGTGGTGGTTTCCTGAAAAAATCGGTGTTATGGGAACAGCAAGCTAGCTAGTATGATGGCGTAAGAAATGCACGTCAAGTCGATTGTCAAGAGGGACGCTGAGTGAGTTCACCCAAGTTGTTGCGGGGCCTGCTGTCGTTCAGCAGCATGACCATGGTCTCGCGCGTTCTCGGACTTGTCCGGGACTTCGTGGTGACCACCACGTTCGGCACCAACGCCATCACTGATGCTTTCTGGGTCGCCTTCAGGATACCCAATTTCCTGCGCCGGCTGTTCGCCGAGGGCTCCTTCGCCACCGCTTTCGTGCCGGTGTTCACGGAAGTGAAGGAGACCCGCAGCCACGCCGAGCTGCGCGAACTGATGGCCCGCACCGCCGGCACCCTCGGTGGGGTACTGATGCTGGTCACCGCGCTGGCGCTGATCTTCGCGCCGCAGCTGGCCTCGGTCTTCTCCAGCGGCGTGGATACCGACCCGGTCAAGCAGGGCCTGCTGGTCGACCTGTTCCGCCTGACCTTCCCCTTCCTGCTGTTCGTCTCGCTCACCGCCCTGGCCGGTGGCGCCCTGAACAGCTTCCAGCGCTTCGCCATGCCGGCGCTGACCCCGGTCATCCTCAACCTGTGCATGATCGCCGGCGCGCTGTGGCTGGCGCCGCGGCTGGGCGGCACCCCGGAAAAGCAGATTCTGGCGCTGGGCTGGGCGGTGCTGGCCGCCGGCATCCTGCAGCTGCTGTTCCAGCTGCCGTCGCTGAAGGGCATCAACCTGCTCACCCTGCCGCGCTGGGGCTGGAGCCACCCGGGCGTGCGCAAGGTAATGACCCTGATGGTGCCGACCCTGTTCGGTTCGTCGGTGGCGCAGATCAACCTGCTGCTGGACACGGTGATCGCGGCCAAGCTGACCGATGGCTCGCAGTCCTGGCTGTCGCTGGCCGATCGCTTCCTGGAGCTGCCGCTGGGCGTGTTCGGCGTGGCTCTGGGCACGGTCATCCTGCCCGCCCTGGCACGCCACCACGTCAGCACTGACCGCGAAGGCTTCTCGCGCTCGCTGGACTGGGGCCTGCGCATGACCCTGCTGATCTCGGTGCCGGCCATGCTGGGCCTGCTGTTCCTGGCCGAACCGCTGATCGCCACCATCTTCCAGCACGGCCAGTTCAGCGCGTTCGACACCCGCATGACCGCGCTGTCGGTGTACGGCCTGAGCTTCGGCCTGCCGGCCTTCGCCCTGCTGAAGGTGGTGCTGCCCGCGTTCTACGCCCGCCAGGACACCAAGACCCCGGTGCGTGCCGGCGTGGCCGCGCTGGTGGCCAACATGGTGTTCAACTTCGCCCTGCTGGCCGTGCTGTACCAGGTGATGGTGCCCGACGAGCTGAAGGCACAGGGGGTGATGGCCGCCATCGGCAAGCAGCCGGGCCTGCACCTGGCGCTGGGCATTGCCAGCGCGCTGTCCAGCTACCTGAACCTGGGCCTGCTCTGGTACTGGCTTGGCAAGACCCATGTCTACCAGCGCCGGCCCGGCTGGGGCGGCTACCTGACCCGCCTGCTGCTGGCCTGCGTGGCCATGGTGGCCGTGCTGCTGGCCCTGCTGCACTGGCTGCCGGCCTTCGGCAACATGGGTGTCTGGCAGCGGATCGGCGCGCTGGGCCTGCTGGTCGGCGGCGGTGGCGCCACCTACGCGGTGGCCATGGTGGCCATGGGCTTCCGCCCGCGCGACCTGCGCGGCCATTGATCGCCGCCCATGGCGGCTATACTTCAGGGTTACACCATTGAAGCGACGGCCCCGGGTGGGCCGGAACGAGAGTTGATGAGCAGGCTGTTCAGAAGCGTCGAGGGCGGGGAGCTGTTCCCCAACGGAAGCGTGGTCTGTATCGGCGCATTCGACGGCCTCCATCTGGGCCATCGTGCGCTGGTCCGCCACGCGGTCGCTCGCGCGCGCGCCGTGGGCGTACCCGCCGTGGCCGTGGCCTTCGAGCCGCTGCCGCGTGAATTCTTCGCACAGGGCACGCCGCCGCCGCGGCTGACCCTGGCCCGCAGCAAGGTCGAGATGCTGCAGGACCTGGGCGTGGATGCCGTGGGCCTGCTGCGCTTCGATGCGGCCATGGCGGCCATGCCGGCCGAAACCTTCGTGCGCAAGCTGCTGGCCCACCGGCTGGGCGCGCGCGAAGTGTGGATCGGCCCGGAGTTCTGCTTCGGCAACCGCCGTCGTGGCGACCTTGCCCTGCTGCAGGCCATGGGCAGCGAGCTGGGCTTCAGCGCCGGCGAGATCGAAGCGGTGGACCTGCACGGCGAACGCATTTCCAGCACGCGCATCCGCCAGTTGCTGCAGGCCGGCGATTTCACCCGTGCCGGCGATCTACTGGGCCGCCCGTATTCGATCAGCGGGCGGGTGGTGCGTGGGCGCCAGCTCGGCCGCACCCTGGGCTTCCCCACCGCCAATCTGCGCTTCCCCAAGACCCCGGCGCTGTCGGGCATCTACGCCACCTGGGTGCACGGGGTGTTCGACCAGCCGTGGCCGTCGGTGTCCAGCTTCGGCACCCGCCCCACCGTGGAAGGCGTGGAGCCGCTGCTGGAAGCCCATCTGTTCGATTTCCAGGGCGACCTGTACGGTCGTCACATCGACGTCGAATTCGTCGCCAAGCTGCGCGACGAAGAGAAATTCAACGATCTGGCGGCGCTGACCGACCAGATGCACCGCGACGCCGAACAGGCGCGCGCCCTTCTTTCCGAACATAGATTGCGAGCCACTGCGTGAGCCAGGACTACAAGACCACCCTGAACCTGCCAGCCACCGAATTCCCGATGCGCGGCGACCTGCCCAAGCGCGAGCCGGGCATTCTGGCGCGGTGGGAAGAGCAGGGGCTCTACCAGCAGCTGCGCGACAACGCCGCCGGCCGCCCGCTGTTCGTGCTGCATGACGGCCCGCCGTACGCCAACGGCCGCATCCACCTGGGCCACGCGGTCAACAAGATCCTGAAGGACATCATCGTCAAGTCGCGCTACCTGGCCGGCTTCGATGCGCCCTACGTGCCGGGCTGGGATTGCCACGGCCTGCCGATCGAAATCGCGGTGGAAAAGAAGTGGGGCAAGGTCGGGGTGAAGCTCGACGCGGTCGAATTCCGACAGAAGTGCCGTGAATTCGCCGAAGAGCAGATCAACATCCAGCGCGCCGATTTCAAGCGCCTGGGCGTGACCGGCGACTGGGACAACCCGTACAAGACCCTCAGCTTCGATTTCGAAGCCAACGAGATCCGCGCGCTGGCCAAGGTCGTGGCCAACGGCCACCTGGTGCGCGGCGCCAAGCCGGTCTACTGGTGCTTCGACTGCGGTTCGGCGCTGGCCGAAGCAGAAATCGAATACCAGGAAAAGGAATCGCCGGCGATCGACGTGGCCTACGCCGCGCGCGATGCGCAGGCCGTGGCCCAGGCCTTCGGCGTGAGCGTGCCGGCCGACGTGGAAGTGGCGGTGCCGATCTGGACCACCACGCCGTGGACGCTGCCGGCATCGCTGGCCGTTTCGCTGGGCGCGGAGATCCGCTACGTGCTGGCCGAAGGCCCGGCGCACATCGGCAAGCGCCGTTGGCTGGTGCTGGCCGCCGCGCTGGCCGAGCGCGCACTGCAGCGCTACGGCGTGGAAAACGTGGTGCTGCACGGTGAAACCACCGGTGCCGCGCTGGAAAACCAGCTGCTGGTGCACCCGTTCTACCCGCAGCGCGAAATCCTGGTGCTGAACGGCGAACACGTGTCCGACGAAGACGGTACCGGTGCGGTGCACACCGCCCCCGGCCACGGCCAGGAAGACTACGCGGTCAGCCAGAAGTACGGCCTGCTGGACAAGTACAACGCCGGCCAGATCACTCCGGTCGATGGCCGTGGCGTGTATCTGGAATCGACCCCGCCGGCCGGTGACGTGGTGCTGGCCGGCCAGCATCTGTGGAAGGCGCAGGAGGCCATCGTCGGCGTGCTGCGCGACAACGGCGCGCTGCTGGCCTTCCACCCGATCCGCCACAGCTACCCGCACTGCTGGCGCCATAAGACGCCGGTGGTGTTCCGCGCCACCCCGCAGTGGTTCATTTCGATGGACAAGGCCAACCTGCGCAACGATGCGCTGGCTGCCATCGACACCGTGGGCTGGTTCCCGAGCTGGGGCAAGGCGCGCATCCAGAGCATGGTCGACGGTCGCCCGGACTGGACCATCTCGCGCCAGCGCACCTGGGGCGTGCCCATCGCGCTGTTCACCCACCGCCAGACCGGTGAGATCCACCCGCGCACGGTGGAACTGATGCAGCAGGTCGCTGACCGCGTTGAGGCCGAAGGCATCGACGTGTGGTATTCGCTGGATGCCAGCGAACTGCTGGGCGCCGAAGCGGCCGACTACGAGAAGGTCACCGACATCCTCGATGTCTGGTTCGATTCGGGCGTCACCCATGAAGGCGTGCTGGCCGCGCGTGGCTTCGGCAAGCCGGCCGACCTGTACCTGGAAGGTTCCGACCAGCACCGCGGCTGGTTCCAGTCCTCGCTGCTGACCGGCGTGGCCATCGACCAGCGTGCCCCGTACAAGCAGTGCCTCACCCACGGTTTCACCGTGGACGAGCACGGCCGCAAGATGTCCAAGTCGCTGGGCAACGGCATCGAGCCGCAGGACATCATGAACAAGCTGGGCGCGGACATCCTGCGCCTGTGGATCGCCTCGGCCGACTACAGCAATGAAATGTCGCTGTCGCAGGAAATCCTCAAGCGCAACGCCGATGCCTACCGCCGCCTGCGCAACACCGCGCGCTTCCTGCTGGGCAACTTGGACGGTTTCGATCCGGCCCAGCACCTGCGCCCGCTGAACGAGATGGTGGCGCTGGACCGCTGGATCGTGCACCGCGCCTGGGAACTGCAGGAAAAGATCAAGGCCGCGTTCGACAACTACAACATGGCCGAGATCGTCCAGCTGCTGCTGAACTTCTGCAGCGTGGACCTGGGCTCGCTGTACCTGGACGTGACCAAGGACCGCCTGTACACCATGCCGGCCGATTCGCACGGTCGTCGTTCGGCGCAGAGCGCCATGTACCACATCGCCGAAGCGTTCACCCGCTGGATCGCGCCCATCCTCACCTTCACCGCCGACGAGCTGTGGGGCTATCTGCCGGGCGACCGTGCCGGCCACGTGCTGTTCACCACCTGGTACGACGGCCTGGCGCCGCTGCCGGCCGATGCCCAGCTCAACGCCGCCGATTTCGACCAGCTGCTGGCCGTGCGCGAGCAGGTGGCCAAGGTGCTCGAGCCGATGCGTGCCAACGGCGCGATCGGTGCCGCGCTGGAAGCGGAAATCACCATTGCCGCCAACGAAGAACAGGCGGCGAAGTGGCAGCCGCTGGCCGATGAACTGCGCTTCCTGTTCATCAGTGGCGACGTGCAGGTGCGCCCGGCGACCACCGACGAAGTGTTCGTCAGTGCCCAGCCCACCCAGAAGGCCAAGTGCGTGCGCTGCTGGCACCACCGCGCCGACGTGGGCAGCAACGCCGACCACCCGGAGCTGTGCGGCCGCTGCGTGAGCAACGTCACCGGTGCCGGTGAACTGCGGAGCTGGTTCTGATGGCCGCCGCACGCCCGCACCCCAACGCCCTGGTCTGGCTGCTGCTGTCGGCGGCCATCATCGGCCTGGACCAGTGGTCCAAGGCCTGGGTGCTGTCCAGCCTGCCCGAGTTCCAGCCGGTGGTGGTCATCGACGGCTTCTGGAACTGGTACCGCACCTACAACACCGGTGCGGCCTTCAGCTTCCTGAGCGACGCCGGCGGTTGGCAGAAGCACTTCTTCACGCTGCTGGCCATTGCCATCAGCGCGCTGATGGCCTGGTGGCTGCGCGGCACCGCCCGCGGCAACTGGAAGGCTGCCGTGCCGTACGCGCTGATCATCGGCGGTGCCATCGGCAACGTGATCGACCGCCAGGTGCATGGCCACGTGGTCGATTTCATCCAGTGGTACGTGGGCAGTTACACCTGGCCGGCCTTCAACATCGCCGATTCGGCCATCGTGGTCGGTGCCATCGGCATTGCCCTGTTTGGCCTGTTCGACGGCAAGTCCGCGAAAAAGGCGGATAATGCCACCCCGAAACCGTAAGCCGGCCGCTGCCGGGAGACTGAACTGATGGATGTGCTGCTCGCCAACCCGCGTGGTTTCTGTGCCGGTGTCGATCGTGCGATCGAGATCGTCAAGCGCGCGATCGAAACGCTGGGCGCGCCCATCTACGTCCGCCATGAAGTGGTGCACAACCGCTTCGTGGTCGATGACCTGAAGCAGCGCGGCGCGATCTTCGTCGAGGAACTGGACGAAGTGCCGGACAACAACACGGTCATCTTCAGCGCGCACGGCGTATCCCAGGCCGTGCGCCAGGAAGCCGAGCGCCGTGGCCTGAAGGTGTTCGATGCCACCTGCCCGCTGGTGACCAAGGTGCATTTCGAAGTGGCCCGCCACTGCCGCGCCGGCCGTGACGTGGTGCTGATCGGCCATGCCGGCCACCCAGAAGTGGAAGGCACGATGGGCCAGTGGAACCGCGAAGCGGGCACCGGCCAGATCTACCTGGTGGAAGACGTGGAGCAGGTGGCGACGCTGGAGATCAACCAGCCGACGAACTTCGCCTACACCACGCAGACCACGCTGTCGGTGGACGACACGCGCGGCATCATCGAGGCGCTGCGCGAGCGGTTCCCGGAAATGCAGGGCCCGAAGAACGACGACATCTGCTACGCCACGCAGAACCGCCAGGACGCCGTACGCGATCTGGCCAAGCGCTGCGACCTGGTGCTGGTGGTCGGTTCGCCGAACAGCTCCAATTCCAACCGCCTGAGTGAGCTGGCGCGCCGTGAAGGCGTGGAGTCGTACCTGATCGATGGTGCTCACGAGATCGACCCGCTCTGGGTGGAAGGCAAGCAGCACATCGGCGTGACCGCCGGCGCATCGGCACCGCAGGTGCTGGTGGATGGCGTGCTGGCCCGCCTGGCCGAGCTGGGCGCCACCGGTGTGGGCGAACTGGATGGTGAACCGGAATCGATGGTGTTCGCACTGCCGAAGGAACTGCGGCTGCGGTTGGTCGACTGACCTGCAACCCCGGCGGTGGGTGCGAACCGACACTGACCTGGTGGGTGCGAACCGACACCTACCTGGTGGGTGCGAACCGACACCTACCTGGTGGGTGCGAACCTTGGTTCGCACACTTTTGCCATGGCCTCCATCCACGCCATGCGTGGATACCGCCACCCACCCATGACCTTCGGCCATGGGGCCGCACGCCCTACATGCCTAGCATCGGTACCTCTACCGTTGCTGGAACCTGCCTGATGAAGACCCGTGCCCTGGTGATGTCCGTGCTGTTCGCGCTGGGCGCCACGCCTGCGCTGGCCCAGACCTCGCCGCCGGGCGATGCCGCCGCGCCCGGCCTGCTGCGCATCGATGTGGACGCGCGCGACCTGGCCCGCCGCATTTTCAAGGTGACCGCCACCGTGCCGGCCAAGCCCGGCCCGATGACCCTGCTGTACCCGCAGTGGATTCCTGGCAACCATTCGCCCACCGGCCCGATCGACAAGTTGGCCGGCCTGCGGGTGACCGCCAACGGCAAGCCGCTGGCCTGGCAGCGCGACCAGTACAACGTCTACGCGTTCAAGGTGGACGTGCCCGAAGGCGTGAGCGAGATCGTGGCCCACTTCGATTTCCTGTCCTCGCAGGGCGGCAGCCAGGGCCGGGTGGTGATGACCCCGGAAATGCTGAACCTGCAATGGAACGCCAACTCGCTGTACCCGGCCGGCGTGGACGCGCGCAATCTGCAGGCACAGGCCAGCGTGACCCTGCCCAAGGGTTGGGGCTATGCCACCGCACTGGAAACCGCGCGCCGCGACGGCGACACCGTGGTGTTCAAGCCGATTGCCTACGACCACCTGGTCGATTCGCCGCTGTTCGCCGGCGAGCACCACCAGCGCATCGATCTGGACCCCGGCGCCAAGGTACCGGTGCACCTGAATGTCTTCGCCGACGATGCCAAATCGCTCAAGCCCACCGATGCGCAGATCAAGCTGCATCGCGCGCTGGTGCAGCAGGCCGACAAGCTCTACGGTGCGCGCCATTACGATCACTACGAATTCCTGCTGGCGCTGACCGACCGCCTGGGCGGCATCGGCCTGGAACACCACCGTTCCAGCGAAAACAGCGCGGCCCCCGGCTACTTCACCGAATGGGACAGCAACGCGTGGATGCGCGATCTGCTGCCGCACGAGTACACCCATTCCTGGAACGGCAAGTACCGCCGCGGCGCAGACCTGGCCACCGCCAACTTCAACACGCCCATGGGCGACAGCCTGTTGTGGGTGTACGAAGGCCAGACCCAGTTCTGGGGCCAGGTGCTGGCCGCGCGCTCGGGCCTGTGGTCGGTCGAGCAGGCCCGCGACATGCTGGCCAACGTGGCCGCCACCTATGATCGTGGCCGCCCCGGCCTGGCCTGGCGCCCGCTGCAGGACACTACCAACGATCCCACCATCGCCCAGCGCCGCACGTTGCCGTACCGCAACTACCAGATGAGCGAGGACTACTACTCCGGCGGACAGATGCTGTGGCTGGAAGTGGACGGCAAGCTGCGCACGCTCAGCGGCAACCGTCGCAGCCTGGACGATTTCGCGCGCGCCTTCTTCGGCGTCGGCAACGGCGACTGGAACGTCAACCCGTACACCTTCGATGATGTGGTGGCGACCTTGAGCGGCATTGCGCCGTTCGACTGGGCCAGCTTCCTGCGCCAGCGCCTGGATGGCCAGGGCTCGCTCACCGGCGGCCTGGCACTGGCCGGTTGGAAGCTGGTCTACCGCGATACCCCCAACGAGGCCTACAAGGCGCAGGAAAAGCGCGCCAAGGCCGCGCTGCTGGCGTATTCGCTGGGCGCCACCGTGATGGACACCGGCGTGGTGGGCGATGTGATCTGGGACAGCCCGGCGTTCAATGCAGGGCTGGCACCGGGCATGCGGGTGATTGCCGTGGGCGGGCGCGAGTACAGCAGCGAACGCCTGAAGGACGCGGTGGCCGCCGCGGGCAAGGACAAGGCGCCGATCGTGCTGCTGGTGAAGCAGTTCGACCGCATCGACAGCATGACCATCGATTACCACGGTGGCCTGCAGTACCCGGTGCTGGAACGCGTTGCCGGCACGCCTGATCGCCTTGCGGATCTGTGGAAGGCGCGATGAGCTTCGGCCGCCGTGATGGCTTGATCCTGGTGGTGGCCGTGCTGGCCATCATCGGCACGTTCCTGCAGGGTGAGGGGCGGTGGCTGCATTGGTTTGCCAAGCCGGCCACCACGCTGCTGATCGCCGGCATTGCCTGGCAGGCGCGCCCGGCGGCATCACCTTTCTACCGGCGTGCGGTGCTGGCCGGCATGGGCTTGTCGTGCCTGGGTGACATCGCGCTGATGCTGCCGGTGGATGCGTTCGTGCCGGGCCTGGTCGCCTTCCTGCTTGCGCACCTGTGCTACATCGCCGCGTTCCGCGACGGCGTGCACGCAGGGCGCGGATTGCTGGCGGCCGCGCTGCTGCTGGGTGCGTTCGCCATCGGCAATGTGCTGGCGCTGTGGCCGCACCTGCCGGTGCCGCTGCGCATTCCGGTGTTGGCCTACGTGGCGGTGCTGGCTTCGATGGCCGTGTTGGCACTGGCGCGGTACTGGCAGCGGCCGCTGAAGCAGGCGGGAAGCGCGCGCTGGGCGGCGGTCGGTGGTGTGCTGTTCGTGTCCAGCGATTCGCTGCTGGCGTGGGATCGCTTTGGCGGCGGGCTGCCGTTGGCAGGGTTGCTGGTGTTGGGCACGTATTACGGCGCGCAGTACGCCATCGCCCGTTCGGTGGCCCGCGCGTAGCGTCGAGCATGCTGGACTGCAATGAAACCGGCGCCCGACATGGGCGCCGGTACTTCAACGCTTGGTCGCCACGTCCAGCAGGTTCCCGCCGGCATCAAAGTGCAGGCTTAACGTTTCACGGTCGCCGTCCACTTCGTCCGGCCGCCACGACAGGCGCGCGCCCTTGCGGATGATCAGATACACGTAGTCGACCTCGCCGGGGTGCCGCATCAACTCATTGCGCTGCTGCTGCAGCGCCTGGGCTACGCGGGCCACGGCAGTGAAGTCTATATCCTGCAGTGGCGCGCTGCTGTTGCGCAGCGTATAGGTTGGCGCCATGCGCTGCGGGTTCACCGGGTCGCCCTTGCGCCAGTAGCCGTGCTGGAAGTGGTAGCTGTCCACGTGGCTGGGCACGTCCGGGTCCACCAGCTCCAGGTTGATGCGCCCATCGCCATAGACATTGATGCTGCGGAACACGGTCAGTGGCTTGCCGGACAGGCCTGGCATGGCCTGCAGTGCGTCGCGTGCCGCCTGCAATCGCGCGCTGTCCCGCACCAGGTTGGAAGGCGGTGCAATGGGCTCGGGTTCCGCAGCGGGCGCCGCAAGCGCAGACAGGGGCTCCAGCGCTGCGGCGTCATAGCGCTGGGGCGTCGTCGGCGCATGCATGAGCGCGTAACCCGCCACGGTCTCACGCAGCGTCTGCAGTCCGCCACAGGCTGCCGCACCGGCAACCAGAGCCAGCACCACCAACGCGAAGATGCCTGGGGTCGACGGCGGGCGGTTCATGCGTCCTCCATGCGCACATTGGCGCGGTCATCCGGGTCGTAGAGCAGCTTCACGTAGTCACGTGGCAGCTGGGCCAAATCGATGAGCGCCACGATGCGGCGCAGCTTGGCGTGCTGCAGCACGCCCTCGCGATCGGTGTACTGCAGGCTGAATTCCACCTGCGGTTGTTCGTTGATGTAGGTGCCGGTCTGACGCACATCCAGCACAGTGGCCTGCACGCCAATGCCACGGAACTTCAGTGCTTCACCGCGGGCATCGGCGTGCAGTATGCGTGCCAGCACGCGTACCACTGCCACATAGCCGCACAGCACCAGCGGGCAGACCAGCAGGGGGTGGCTGAAGGACAGGAAGGTCCAGCCCATGCCCTCATGCTGTGCACGGTAGGCCAGCACGTAGGCGCCGAATACCAGCGCCACAGCGATCGCGCCGGTTACGCCACGCCGCCACAGACTGGCTGTGTTGATCTCGGGCTGCGCGCCGTCCAGCACCATGTTCGGAAACACGCCGGGATCATGGCTCAGGCGTGCAGGAAGCACGTTGCCCACCACGAAACGCTGCCGTTGTGGCTGACTGTCGACCACGACCAGCTGTTCGGTAATCGGGGTGCCTGACAGGTTCTGCAGGGCCACCTTCAACTTCCATTGAGCGAAGCCACGCACATGCACGCCGGTCTGTTCGGCCTCTTCGATGCGCGCTTCGCGCGGCTCGCCTTCGGTCAGGATGCTGCGCACACGGAACAGGGCGCGCGGCGGCGCCAGCAGCAGGTAGTGCAGGTAGGCATAGAGCACGCCCAGCCAGAGCGAGACGGAAAGGGCGAGCAGCAACAGTGCCAGCCACGGGCCGCTGCGATCGGAAAACGCGACGGGGTAATCGGTGTTGAAGTAGAGAATGCAGGGGAAGGGCAACGCGAAGAACAAAAGGAACGCGCCCCAGAACCAGAGTTGGAACTTCATGGGGGGTATATATGATGGAACAGTGGCATAAGGGTACTACGCTCAGTAGAGTCGGGGGGGGGGGGGGGGGGGGGGGGGGGGGGGGGGGGGGGGCGGGGGGGGG
>NZ_JACVUD010000083.1:0-19679 GCF_016624905.1 Stenotrophomonas sp. S49
CCCCCCCCCCCCCCCCCCCCCCCCCCCCCCCCCCCCCCGCCAACCCACGGAATGCTGCCTTTGACGTTGACGTTGACGTTGCTTCGGCGGGTGCCGGGTGCAACCCGGCCGCAACAGCCCCCTACCCCCGCAGCAGCATGAACGGCAGCAGCACCAGCGCCGTCGCACCCGCCATCCCCAGCAGCACCAGCACCACGAACAGCGGGCGCCGCCGCAGCAGGCTGCCGAACGTTTCGGCCGTGCCATCGCGCAGCGCCTGCTCGCGCTCGGCACGGATGCGCGGCGCCCGCTCGGCCTGGTAATCGGCCATCAGGGCCTTGGCGCGCGGCTGGTCCGCATCATCGCGCAGCCACAGGCCGCCATTGGAAATGCCCCAGGGGCTGGGTTCGGTGCGATACCAGGCGATGCCGTGCTGGTCCAGCAGGGCGCACACATCGGCGTACTCGTCGTCGCCGACATTGCGCAGGTTGAGCAGAAGTTTGGCCATGCCACCATGATACCCGGCGCCGATGCGCTACCCTTGCCGCCCGCGAACACCCTACGGAGACGCCCGATGCGCCGCCTGCTGCTTCCCCTACTGCTGTCCCTTGTTGCCGCCGGTTGTTCGTCCGAACCCGCCGGCCCGCCGCCGGGCGGCACCCTGACCACCTTCGAACGCATCGATACCCAGGTGGGCACCGGCGCCGAAGCCGTGCCCGGGCAGAAAGTGACCGTGCACTACACCGGTTGGATCTACGACAACCGCACCGAGAACAAGCACGGCAAGACCTTCGACAGCTCGGTCGGCCGCGGCCAGCCCTTCGTCTTTGCGCTCGGCGCCGGCCAGGTCATCCGTGGCTGGGACGAAGGCGTGGCCGGCATGAAGGTAGGCGGCAAGCGCACCCTGATGATCCCGCCGGAGTATGGCTATGGCGACCGTGGCGTCGGCCCGATCCCGGCCGGCTCTTCGCTGGTGTTCGACGTCGAGCTGCTCGATGTCCAACCCTGATCTGCAACCGCCGCGCCGCGTCGCCGTGGTCGGCGGCGGCCCGGCTGGCCTGTTCGCCGCCGAGCGCCTGCGCGCGGCCGGCTTGGAGGTCGATCTGTACGAGGCCAAGGGCTCGCCCGGCCGCAAGTTCCTGATTGCCGGCAAAGGCGGACTGAACTTGACCCATTCCGACGAACGGCCGTTGTTCGACAGCCGTTACCGCGAACACAGCGCCGCCGTGGGTGACTGGCTGGACGGCTTCGATGCACAGGCGCTGCGCGACTGGGCCGCAGGGTTCGGCGTGGACACCTACGTCGGCAGTTCCGGCCGGGTGTTCCCGGTGGACCGCAAGGCAGCCCCGCTGCTGCGCGGCTGGGTACGGCGCCTGAAGGAACAGGGCGTGCGCCTGCACGTCAATCATCGCTGGACCGGCTGGGCCGATGACGGTGCCCTGCAGTTCGCCAGTGAACACGGCGAGGTGCGCGTGCACGCCGATGCCACGGTACTGGCCCTGGGCGGCGGCAGCTGGCCGCAGCTGGGCAGCGATGGCGCCTGGGTGGCGCCGCTGCAGGCGCGCGGCGTGGATGTCGCGCCGTTGCAGTCGGCCAACTGTGGATTCGACGTGGACTGGAGCCCGCATTTCGCCCAGCGCCATGCCGGCGCCCCACTCAAGCCGGTGGTGGCCCACTGGACCGATCTGCAGGGTCGGACGCAATCGCTGCAGGGTGAGTGCGTGGCCAGCAGCTATGGCATCGAAGGCAGCCTGGTCTACGCGCTGGCCGCCGATCTGCGCGACACCATCAACCGCGATGGCCACGCCGTGCTGGCGCTGGATCTTGTACCCGGCCGCGACGAGGCACGCCTGCTGGCCGACCTGTCACGGCCACGCAAGGGCCGCAGCTTCGGTGAACACCTGCGCCGCCAGGCCGGCCTGGATGCGGTGAAGGCTGCGCTGGTGTTCGAGCACCTGGGCAAGGACGCAGGCAACGATCTGCCGGCCGTGGCAGCAACGCTCAAGCGCCTGCCCCTGCGTCTGCTGCGACCGCGACCGATGGCCGAGGTGATCAGCACCGCCGGCGGTGTGCGGCTGCAGGCCATGGACCGCCAGCTGATGCTCAGTGCCCTGCCCGGCGTGTTCTGCGCCGGCGAGATGCTGGACTGGGAAGCGCCGACCGGCGGCTACCTGCTGACCGCGTGCTATGCCAGCGGGTTGCGCGCGGCTGAAGGCGTGGTGGCGTGGCTGGCAGCGCGCTGACCCAGCCTTTGTAGAGTCGAGCTTGCTCGACTGATGGAAAAACAGTCGAGCATGGCTCGACTCTACAAGAGCGGAAAAGCAGTCGAGCAAGCTCGACCCTACAAGAGCGGAAAAGCAGTCGAGCAAGCTCGACTCTACACGGGGCGGTGCATGCGCACCGAGGCCAGGGCTACGCCGCTGGGGTGCGGGTACACCTCCTCCCGGTCGGCCACGAAGCCCTGCCGCTGGTAGAACGCTACGGCATTGAGCGAGGCCGACAGCACCACCTCACGGCTGGGATCGGCCATCGCCAGCAACCGCTGCATCAGCGCCTGGCCAATACCCTGCCCGCCGCGGTCGGGATCCACGAACAACGCGTCGACCTCGTTGGCGTCGCTGTCGAGCACGCCAAACCCCAGCAGTGCGCCCTGCGCATCCTCAGCCACCACGCAGCCGCCCTGCCCCAGCAGCCGCGCGTACTGCGACGGTGGCGGCGAGGCCGACCACGGTGCAATCACCTCAGGCGGATAGTGGCTGCTGCAGGTCTCGCGCACGCAGCGGGTGCGCAGCGCCCACAGGGTGGCTACATCGTCGGTGGTGCCGGTTCTGAACTGCATGGCATGTCCTTGTAGAGTCGAGCCATGCTCGACTGCATTGCGATCAATAAAAGCAGTCGAGCAAGCTCGACTCTACAACCGCGGTTACCGCGATTTGCTGGCGCGCAGCGCCTGGATGCGTGCCGGCGGCTGGAACGAGTCGCTGCGTGCATCGGCCCAGAACGCGTGGAATACCGCGTGATCGGGCACCTTGTGCAGCAGCTCGCCTGGTTCCAGATAGCGGTACAGCGTGGCCAGCGAACGGATCTCGACCGGCGAAACGCGACGCAGGATATGCTCCGGCCCCAACTCTGCAGGGTCGTTCAACCCGGCGGCACACAGCAGTTCCTTCAACGCGTGCAGCGTGTGCTCGTGGTAGCTGTACACGCGCGTGGCCTTGTCCGGTGCGTCCAGGTGCTTCCAGCGCGCCGGGTTCTGGGTGGCAATGCCAGTCGGGCACTTGTCGGTGTGGCAGCTCAGCGACTGGATGCAGCCCAGCGCGAACATGAAGCCACGGCCGGCATTGCACCAGTCCGCGCCCAGCGCGATGGTGCGCGCGATGTCGAACGCACTGGTGATCTTGCCGGCCGCGCCAATGCGGATGTGTTCGCGCAGGTCCAGCCCAACCAGGGTGTTGTGCACCAGCAGCAGCGCCTCATGCATGGGCACGCCCACGTGATCGACGAACTCGGCCGGTGCCGCGCCGGTGCCGCCCTCGGCGCCGTCCACCACGATGAAATCAGGGCGCAGGCCGGTTTCGTGCATGGCCTTGGCGATGCCGAACCATTCCCAGGGATGGCCGATGGCCAGCTTGAAGCCCACCGGCTTGCCGCCGGACAGCTCGCGCAGGCGGGCAACGAACTGCAGCAGTTCCACCGGTGTGGAAAACGCCGAATGGCGCGAAGGTGACACGCAGTCCACGCCCATCGGCACACCGCGGGTGGCGGAAATCTCAGCGGTGACCTTCGGCGCCGGCAACACGCCGCCGTGGCCAGGCTTGGCGCCCTGGGACAGCTTGATCTCGATCATCTTCACCTGATCGTGGCTGGCGTTGGCGACGAAGCGCTCTTCGCTGAAGCCGCCTTTCTCGTCGCGGCAGCCGAAATAGCCCGAACCGATCTCCCAGACCAGATCCCCGCCCATTTCGCGGTGGTAGGGCGAAATCGAGCCTTCGCCGGTGTCGTGGTAGAAGCCACCGCGGCGGGCACCGTCGTTCAGCGCGCGGATCGCGTTGGCCGACAGCGATCCGAAGCTCATCGCGGAAATATTGAACACGCTTGCCGAATAGGGCTTCGCACAGGTCGGTCCGATCAGCACGCGGAAATCATGCTTGCCGATCGTGGTCGGTGCCAGCGAGTGGTTGATCCACTCGTAATCCACCGCGTAGGTGCTGCGCAGGGTGCCGAACGGCACCGTGTCCATTTCATTCTTGGAGCGTTGGTAGATCAGCGCGCGCTGCTGGCGCGAGAACGGGACGTCTTCCAGGTCGCTCTGCACGAAGTACTGGCGGATCTCCGGGCCGATTGATTCAAGCCCGTAACGGAAATGGGCCATGACCGGGTAATTGCGGCGCAGCGTGCTGCGCTTCTGCAGCAGGTCCCAGCAGCCCAGCGCCACCATCGCCGCGGACAGGCCAACGCCCCAGTACCAGGCGGGCCAGAGTGTCGCCAGCCACAAACTGACCGGCAGCATCAGGATGGCGAGCACGAAGACAATGTAGCGGTGCATGGCGTTCCTCGGTTGCAACTGGCCCCGAGTCTACCCCGCCACGGGTGTACGCCCGCTAGAGGCGATCATCGACCACGCTGCGCGGCCAGGCAGACTTCACGTCGTAGACCAGCCCGCCGGGCCCCAGCAGCGCGCGGATCTGCCCCTCGTCCAATGCGGTGAAGGCGGCGTGCGCCACCGCCAGCACCACCGCGTCATAGACGCCCTGCTGCGGCTGCTGCAACCACTGCACGCCGGTGTCGGCCAGTGCCGCCGGCCCCACCCAGGGGTCGCTAACGTCCACCTGCGCGCCACTTTCCTGCAGCCGCTGCGCCAGCTCCAGCGCACGACTGTTGCGCAGGTCCGGGCACTCTTCCTTGAAGGTCACGCCCAGCACCAGGATGCGCGACTGCGCCGGGCTGCGCCCCCGCTCGGCCAGCATTGCCAGCACCCGCTCGGCCACATGTTCGCCCACCCGGTTGTTGACCTGGCGGGCGGTGTGGATCAGATCGGGGTGGTAGCCCACGCTCTCGGATTTGTGCAGCAGGTAGTACGGGTCCACGCCGATGCAATGGCCACCGACCAGGCCTGGCCGGAACGGCAGGAAATTCCACTTGCTGCCTGCCGCGTCGAGTACATCCTGGGTATCGATGCCCAGGCGGTCGAAGATCAGTGCCAGCTCGTTCACCAGGGCGATGTTTACGTCGCGCTGGATGTTCTCCACCACCTTGGCGGCCTCGGCCACGCGCATCGAGGGCGCCGGGAAGGTGCCCGCGCGGATGATCTGCCGGTACAGCCCATCGATCACCGCCGCCACTTCGGGCGTCGAACCGGAGGTGATCTTGCGGATGTCGGCCAGCCGCCGCGCGCGATCGCCGGGGCTGACCCGTTCCGGGCTGTAGCCGCAGTAGAAGTCTTCATTGAAGCGCAGGCCCGAGCCCTGCTCCAGCAGCGGCACGCAGACTTCCTCGGTGGTGCCGGGGTAGACGGTGGATTCGTAGACCACCACGTCGCCACGGCGCAGACGGCTGGCAATCAGGCGCGTGGCCGAGCGCAGCGGCTCCAGGTCCGGCTGCTCGTAGGCATCGATCGGGGTCGGCACGGTCACGATGTACACATTGCAGGCATCAAGCTGCGCCGGGTCACTGCTGTAACGCAGCTGCGTGGCCGTGGCCAGCTCGTCGGGTTCCATTTCAAGGGTGTGGTCCTGGCCGCCACGAAGCTCGGCGATCCGCGCTTCATCGATGTCATAGCCCAGGGTGGGCAGATGCTGGCCGAAGGCCACCGCCAGTGGCAGGCCGACATAACCCAGGCCGATCACGGCCGGCGCAGGCGCCAGCGCCGCGCTGATCGGCGCGCTCAAGCGCAATACCCCATGGGCATCATCAAGGTGCAAGGGCTCATCCGGGCATCCGCAGGCGTTCAAACATGCGTACAAGAGTAACGGCCATGGCCGCTGCAGGTCACGCCCGCGTGCGTCCCGACCCTAGCCCAGGCTGACCGCGGCCGGCTCCAGTTCACCGTGCCCGCCCATCCACGAACGCAGCAGCAGCGCGAAGCCGTTGCCGGGCCAATGCGGATCGTTGTCGAAGCCATGCCAGGGGGCTGCCACGATGCTGGCCAGCGCACCGGGATCGATCATGCGGTTGGCCATGGTCCAGCGCGGGAACCAGCGCGCCTGCAGCGGGCCTGCGGCCAGTTCGGTCAGGCAGGCATGGCGGCGCGCATTGAAGATGCGCGCGTGTACCGAAGCCAGGCCATCACGCGGGCCTTCGGCGTACTGCAGGAAACGGGTGCCGTCGTACATCAGCACACCGGTGACCCCGGCCATGCGGTTGAACGCGGTGGCATCGGCCAGCAAGGCGTCCAGCGCAGGCAGGTCCAGCCCTTCGCAGGCCGTACTGACGTAGGCGAACGCGTGCAACGACATGGCCCATCCCCCCTGGTGGATGAATGGGACTATGCCACGAAGCGGGCGTACTGCCTACGACCGCTATTCCGGCGGCGCTTCCACCTGATAGCCACGCTGCTGCAGCGCCTGCAGGTAGCCCTCGCCCAGCAGCAGGCTGACCGGCACGGTGGCGAAGGTGGCCGCATGCTTCTGCAGCGCGTTGTCCACGCCCTGCAGCCAGCGCTGGCGTACCTGCTCGGGCAGATTGCTCCAGCCGCGACGGCGCACGAAGGCCGACTCCTGCAACACTTCGCGGCAGGTCTGCGCCATGGCCGAGCCGGACAGCCGGCGCAACGCTGCCACATCGCCCAGCGCCCAGGCATTGGCACGCTCACGCAGCACCGGGGCCTGGAATTCGACCGTATCGAGCGTGCGCTCGAAACAGGCGCGGTCATCCACTTCGGTCACCTGCAGTTCCTTCAGCGTGGCCCGCGCATCGTCGATCTTCAGGGTGACCTTCAGTGCCTCCGGCTGCAGGTCGCGCGCCTTGTAGAGCCGCTGCAGCGCCTTGTCCACCTGCCGGCCATCGCGCAACCCGTTACGCTTCAGGAAGGCCTGGTACAGACGACCGGACGCCACCAGCGGGCGCTCCTTCTCGACACCGCGATCGCTGCCCAGGTAGGTCTGCTTGAGCTGCAGCCAGCGCGCGTAGGTCGGTGCCGACAGGACCTGCTGCAGCGTGCGCCCCTGCGGATCGCGCGCGCTGCGGCGTGCCAGCGGCAGCAGGGTCAGGCCCTTCAGCAGCCCCACCTGCGCATCGACCTTGAAGCCCGGTTCGCCCAGCACGTGATCGACCCCGGCGATGGTGCGCTCGACTTCGTCCGGTCGCCATTCCACGCCCGCCGGCAAGGGCGAAACCGTGCCCAGTATCCACAGCACATGTCCCTGCGGCGCGGTCACTTTCCACAGGCCGGGGCCGGGCTGCTCGCCGGTGACCTGCACGGTGGCCATGTCCACCACGCCATCGGCCGGCAGCGGGCGCTGCTGCGCGCCCAACGGAGCCGTTGCCAGCAGCAGCACCGACAGCCCCAGAACCATCCTTCGCATGCGCCGTCGTGCCATGTCGCCCTTCCTGTGTGCGTTGGCGGACTGTAGCGGGGCGCGCACGGCCCTGCGTAAAAGCCGCGTTAGCCGCTGTCGGCCGGGTCGATTCGGCTACAATCGGCGCGCGCTGCAGGCCCGGATGGCGAAACTGGTAGACGCATCGGACTTAAAATCCGCCGGGGGCAACCCCATGCCGGTTCGATTCCGGCTCCGGGCACCACCCAGGTCAACCAAGGATTCCCATGCACAGGATGTGCCTGCTGCTGTTGCTGGCGCTTGCCCTCAGCGCGCGCGGCGCCACACCGGTCTACAGCGACCTGGGCGACTGGCAACTGACCTGCGACAACCGCAATGACTGCGTGGCCGTAGCCCGCGCGGTGGGCTATGCCGGCCATCTGCGCATCAGCCGCGCGGGCGGCCTGCGCAGCGTGCCGCAGCTTGAACTGTTCGCGCCGGGCGTTTCCGCGCCGCACTGGCAGGTCGATGGCGATACCCCCGCCTTCGACGATCCCGGCCGTGTCCTGGCGCCCGGGCACCAGCAATGGACCGGAATGGCGGCCGTACGCGCTCGCCTGCAGAGCCTGCACGGCGGCCACGTATTGAATTACGGCGCACAGGACATCGAATCGATTTCCCTGAGCGGGGTGGACGCGCTGCTGCAGGCCTTCGACCGTGCCCAGGGGCGCAGCGGCACCGACGATGGGCTGCTGCCCGGAACCGCTACGGCGCAGGCACACCTGCGCGACGCCCTGCCCAGCCTGTCGACGCCGGCGCTTGCCCAGCGGGTGCTGTCGGCGACCGCGCGCGCGAACCTCATCGCCGACCTGCGCAGGCTGCAGGCACCGGCATTGGCCCAGCTGCACTGCGATGCGGACGATGACAGCCTGTCCCGCGCGCACGACGACGCCTGGGCGATCGACGCCACGCACGATCTGGTGTTCATCGGCTGCCAGGCCGGCATGTACAACGCCAACGTGGTGGCCTTCGTGGTCGCCGACGGTCAGTTGCCGCAAACGCGGCCACTGCAACTGGAGGTGGCCGACGCCCCGGCAGTGAGCGACGAAGCATCCGGCTTCGTGCTGCCGCGGCTGGGCTGGCCACGCTTCGATGCCGCCCATGGCCGCCTGGCCGAAACCACCCTGTTCCGCGGCGCCGCCGATTGCGGCCACGCGGCCAGCTGGCGCTGGGATGGCAGGCAGTTCCAGATCGAGACCCTGCAGCTGCAGCGCAACTGCATCGGCGGCGAACCCGGTGACTGGCCGCTGCTGTGGCGCAGCGTGGGCGGCCCGAGCAATGTCGCCCGCCAGTACGGCCCGCTGCGGGCCGAATGATGTAATCGCTCAGATCGCCCGCGAGTAACACGGTTGCTGCTGCGCGCGCAGGTACGGGTCGAAACACATCGCCAGCAACCGCAGGAGTGGCCGGCCCGGCTCGGTGGCGCGCACCACGCCATCGCGGTACTCGGCCAGTCCGTCGCCCTGCAGCCGCTGCACGGCCTGCAGGTCCTCGGCGAAGTACTGCTCGAAATCCACAGCGTGGCGCTGCCCCAGCACTGCCCCATCCACTTCGCCCTGGCACATCAACTGCTGGATCAGCTCGGCACGCAGCTGGTCATCGGCGCTCAGAGCCACGCCGCGCCAGACCGGCAGCTGGCCCTGGTCCACGGCCGCTTCCCACGCCGGCAGTTCGCGCGGGTTCTGGCTGTAGGTGGCGCCCACATGGCTGATCGCACTCACGCCCAGGCCCAGCAGATCGGTATCGGCATGGGTGGTGTAGCCCATGAAGTTGCGGTGCAGCTGCCCGGCACGCTGGGCCCGCGACAGATCTTCTTCGGGCAGGGCGAAGTGGTCCATGCCGATGTACTGGTAGCCGGCAGCGGACAAGCGCTCCACCGCCAGGCCCAGCAACGCCAGCTTGTCCTCCGGCGACGGCAACCGGGTCTCGTCGATCTGCCGCTGCGCGCGGAACAGATGCGGCAGATGCGCGTAGCCGTACACCGCCAGCCGATCCGGGCGCAGTGCCAGCACCAGTTCCAGCGTGCGCCCGAAGCCTTCCAGACTCTGCCCGGGCAGGCCGTAGATCAGGTCCACGTTCACCGAGCGCATGCCGTTGTCACGGCAGGCCCGCAGGATGTCCAGGGTCTGCCGCACGCCCTGCACGCGGTTGATCGATTCCTGCACCTGCGGGTCGAAATCCTGCACGCCCAGGCTGGCGCGGTTGAAGCCCAGCCGAGCCAGCAACGCCACGTCGCCCACATCGATGAAGCGCGGGTCCAGTTCGATGGAGAAATCGCGATGGGCCGATTCGCTGAAGTCGAAGCGCCTGCGCAGCCCTTCCACCAGCGTGGTCATGGCCTCGGCGTCGAGGAAGTTCGGGGTGCCGCCGCCCAGGTGCAGCTGGATCACCTCGCGACCGTCGGCGAACTGCGGCGCCAGCAGGTCTGCCTCGGCCAGCACGCGCGCCACGTAGCTGTGGCCGCGGCTGCGGTCACGCGTGATGATCCGGTTGCAGCCACAGTAGAAGCAGGGGCTGCTGCAGTACGGCACGTGCACGTACAGCGACAGCGCGCGCGCCAGCGGGTTGCTGTCGGCAATGGCCTGGCGCAGCGCGGACGCATCGAAACCGTCGTGGAAGTGCGGCGCGGTGGGGTACGAGGTATAGCGCGGCCCGGGCCGGTCATGCCGGCGCAGCAGGTCGGGGTCGAAGGTCCAGGCCAGGCCGCCGGCGGCGGGAGAGAACGTGTCCATGGACCCAGCATCGCCCTGCCCCGGGCGGCACGCCTTGACCCAGATCAATCGCGGCCGGGAACACCCAGGACCGGCAGGCCCACCTGCGGCCAGCGCAGCATCTGGTAGCGGCGCCAGAAGGTATCGGCGATGCGCGCGGCCACGTCGTCGGCCAGCGCCTGCATCGGCGGGTTCCCGCATTCGGCCGTGGTCTGCCGGAACAGCACCAGCCAGCGGTCGAACAGATCCTTGTCCAGGGCGATGGCCATGTGTTTGGACATCGGCGAGCCCTTGAAACGGCGCGTGCCGCGCAGCATGGCCGACCAGAAATCGACCAGCTGTTCCAGGTGTGCCGGCCAGTCGTGCACATGCCCGCCGAACACCGGGCCCAGGCGATCTTCCTGGCGCACCCGCGCGTAGAAATCGTGCACGAGTCGGGTCACCTCGGCTTCGCTGCACAGCTCCAGCGACGCGGTGGGAATTTCAGGCGGGGACGTTGCGTTCATGCAGGGGCACCAGAAGCGTTGCAGCAGTGTGGTGCCAGCCTTCACCGCCACCGTTGATCCAGATCAATGTCGGCGCCGGGCACCGCGCATAGGCTGACGCGCTTGCAGGACCCACGCCCCGCGCATGCCGCGCCCGCCACGGCGAAGTATACGCGGCGCCCACCACCCCGAGCCCGCACGCACATGAACACACCGCATTCCAGCCGCCGCCAGCGGTTGATCCAGCACTGGGGCGCGATCCTGTGGCCCAGCTTCGTCGCCGCCGGCCTGGCCAGCGTGATCTTCTTCGCCTTCGTCGACCCGCTGCGGCTGCAGGCGATCAGCTTTCCTGGCACAGCCATCAGCCGTGAACTGGGCTACAGCGTGGGCTTTTTCATGTTCTGGTCGGTCACCGCGCTGGCCAGTGCGGTGACCGGATACCTGCTGCGTCCCATGGCTGAAGACGACGACGAGCTGCCGCTGGGATGAGCGCGCCCGTCCGCTCCCGCCACTGGCACTGGCGCGGCCCCCTGCGGGTGGGCCTGCTGGCGCTGTTCTACGCCCTGCCGTGGCTGCAGTGGAATGGGCGCCAGGCGCTGCTGCTGGATCTGGCCGCGCGCCGCTTCGACCTGTTCGGCTGGACCCTGTGGCCCGATGACGTGGGGGTGCTGCTGGGCCTGCTGGCGGTGGCGGCCGTCGCGTTGGCCCTGTTGACCCACTTGGCCGGGCGGGTCTGGTGTGGCCATGCCTGCCCGCAGACGCTGTGGTCGGCGGCCTTCGACACGCTGGCGCGGGCGGCCAGGCGCGCCCTGCCGGCGTCGCTTGCGGCTCCGGCCACGCAGACGGCGTGGCTGCTGTTGTCGCTGTGGACCGGGTTGACCCTCGTGGGTCTGTTCAGCCCGATCCGCGCGCTGCTGGCGGCCGCCCCGCACGCCGGTTGGAGCGGCTGGGAGACCTTCTGGGTGCTGTTCTACGCGGCCGCCACCTGGGGCAACGCGGGCTTCCTGCGCGAACAGGTGTGTCGTTCGTTGTGCCCGTTCGCACGGATGCAGCCGCTGCTGACCGATCCCGATACCCCGCGCATGCTGTACGACGCGCCGCGCGGCGAACCCCGCGGCCTGCGTCCGGCCGGGCTGGGCGGTGTGCTGGAACGGGGTCGCGGCGTGTTGGATCCGACCACGGCACAGGACTACGTATTCCGCGCCGCGCATCCGCTGCTGGCCGGGCCGCTGCCGTCCTTCCCGGATGATCGCCTGGGCGACTGCCTGGATTGCGCGGCCTGCGTGGCCGCCTGCCCGATGCAGCTGGACATCCGCCACGGCCCCCAGGCCGACTGCCTGGCCTGTGGCGCCTGCCTGGAAGCCTGTGCCGAGCAGCAGCAGAACGCGGGTTTCGGCGCCGCGCTGGTGCGCTACTGCAGCCCGCAGACCATGGCAGGCCAGCCACGACGCTGGTGGCGACCACGCACGCTGGGGCTGCTGGCCATGCTGCTGGGGCTGCTGGCCATGCTGCTGGCGCTGTTGGGATGTGGTGCCTGGCGATTGCTGTGAATCAGCGCGTGCGATCGGCGTCCGGCGGCACCAGCTGGGCGCGGCGGACGATGCCGAGCTGTTCGATGATCAGCGCCATTTCGTTGGTCACTTCGGTGCGGGCGGTGCCCTGCGGTACCAGCCGGTTGAGCACCTGCTGGTAGGTATCCCAGAACGCGGGGCCGCATCCGTGTCTGTGGTAGCTGGCTTCCAGTTCGCGGCGTACCCGTTCAGCCAAGCCATGCATGCCGTATTCCATACGACCTCCGTTGGACTTGTTCTGCATCAGTGACGGACGACCACTTGCGATCCTGCTGCTGCCACTCCCGGCCTTCACAACCGGCTGATGCCAATTAGTCACAATTTTCACGACAGGTCAATTACAAGCCGCACGTTTTTCGATTGAAATTATTAATCGTTCATGCTGAGAGGTGCGGGCGCCAACCGGTCCATAGGCGACAGATCGCCCGCGCGATAGGTCGGGCGCCAATCGGAAGGCACGGTTCGATTGAATTTCCCTATTTTGTTAAGCGCACTTAGCGTTTTCTGCAGCCCGAGGTAATCGCGCCATACTCTGTCGCAAATCAGACGTTTTCGCCCTCAGGGCTCCGGTTGGCCGGGAACAGATGCGGGTAGCGCTGCTGCAGGATGTAGCGGCGCAGCGGCGGTATGGGGAAGTCCCGGGGCCATTGGGACACCGCAGAACGGCTGACACCAAAGAATCGGGCCAGTTCCGCGTCGGTGCGGAACCCGAGCCGGGTGCGGACCTGTCGTTTGTTCCAGAAGTCAGGCATGGGCTGTTCCATTCATCAATCGGCCCGATGGTGCGCCAAGGATTCTTCGGCATCCACGCGTTAAGCTGGCTTGCATAGATGAATACTCTTGGACAACGACTCGCCGCCGCCATGAAGGACGCCGGGCACCCCCGCCCGGCCGACCTGGCCCGCGCCGCCGATACCACCACGGCCACGATCAGCAACTGGCTCAACGACCACGTCAAACCCGGCCATGTGAAGGCCGAGCAGCTGTTCCGCATTGCCGATGCGGTGAAGCTTGACCCGCGCGAACTGCTGCTGGGCCCGGAAGGGCGCGGCGTGGGCGAGCACGGCACGGCATACATGTACATGCCCAGCGAGGCCTATCTGGATGTCTGGCAGACGGCCTGCGAAATCGTCGCGCGCCTGCTGGAGCAGCGCGGCCTGACCGTTGATTACCGCCGCCGCGCCGCACTGGAACTGATGGCGCACGACCTGCTGATGGAAGGCCTGCACCGCACGAAGGTGGCGCGGGTGGTGATGACCTCGCTGCCCTGACGCCATCGGCACTGGTAGCATGCGGGTTGATGGGGATGGGGCTCCCCGACAACCGCCAGATGGCTGATGGCTCCTGCCGTACAACGAACCGGCGTTCGTTGATGGCAGGCCCGTGCCCGCCATCGCCCACGCCTCCGCACCCGTGCAGCACAGACGAGGCCTGCCATGCAGACAATGAACAATTATTTCCTGGTTTTCCTGGGCGGTGGCGCCGGCGCCTGCCTGCGCCATGCGTGCAACCTGCTGGGCGCACGGGTGGCGGCCAGCAGCGGCTGGCCCTGGTCCACGTTCCTGGTGAACCTGAGCGGCGCCGTGCTGATGGGCGTGGTGGTGGAGGCCTTCGCGCTGCGCCACGGGGCATCGCCGCAGCTGCGGCTGCTGCTGGCCACCGGCGTGCTGGGCGGGTATACGACGTTTTCGACCTATGCGCTGGAAATCGGCCTGCTGCTGCAGCGCGGACAGCACGGCTTGGCCGCCCTGTATGCGGGCGGCTCGGTGGCACTGGGCGTGGCCGGCCTGTTTGCCGGCATGAAACTGAGCCGGCTGCTGGGCTGAGGCCTAGGCCGCGCGCGCCTGCCCGCGCCACTGCCGCGGCGACTGCCCGGTGTGTGCCTTGAAGGCGCGCGACAGGGCCGCCTCGCTGCCGTAGCCCACTTCGTCGGCAATGATCTTCAACGGCCGCCCCTGGCGCAGCGCCTGCTGCGCAAGGCCCACCCGCCAGCCCTGCAGGTAGTGGCCCGGCGTGGTGCCCATCGCCTGGCGGAAACTGGCCGCGAACACGCTGCGCGACATGCCGGCCACGTCGGCCAGGGTTTCCAGCGTCCAGGCCTGGGCCGGCGCCTCGTGCATCGCCACCAGCGCAAGCCGCAGCCGCGGGTGGCCCAAGCCGGCGAACAGGCCACCGCGCATCTCGCCGCCTTCCATCAGCTGGCGCAGCACCTGGATCATCACCACCTCGAACAAGCGGTTGACCATTGCCGTGCGGCCGCAGCGCTGCTCGAAGGCCTCCTCGAACAACAGCTCCAGCGCGGTGCCACCGCCGTGCAGATCGGCCAGCGGCATGCACAGGAAGTCAGGCAGCGCGGCACTGATCGGGTTCAACCGCCCGCCCTCGAAGGACAGGTTGGCGCAGGCCATGTCCGCCCCCTGCTGCGGGTCGGTGTGGAAGCGATGCGGCATCGGTCGCGGGTACAGCAGCAGGCTGGGCGCGTCGATCTGCAGCGTGTGTTGGCCGTGGCTAACCTGCAGCGGCCCGCGCCGGACCAGATGCAGCTGGCCCAGCTCATCCTCGCCCTGCAGGCTGTTGATGCCGCACAGCGCGCCGGCGTGGAAGACCGAGGCGGTGACCGCGAAGCGGTCAAGCAGGATGGCAAGACGATCGACCATGGACAAACTCCGGATCAAGCATTGCGATGCTATATACGACAAATCGTATCGGAAACGGCCCGCTAGCGCTGGGCACTGGTCCGCGCGCAGGGGCGGCGCTATACAGGCACCACCCCATCACGCAAGGAGGCACCGATGTCGATCCGGACCCTGCTGGCCAGCCTGCCGCTGGTGCTGGCCACGACGGCCAGCCAGGCCGCGGACCCGCCATCGATCAGCCAGCTGCAGTGGCTGAGTGGCTGCTGGCAACTGCAGGGTGCGCCCAGCGGATCGGGCGAGCAGTGGTCAAGCCTGGCCGGCGGCACCCTGCTGGGCAGCAGCCGCACCCTGCGCGACGGGCAGACGGTGGGGTTTGAATTCATGCAGCTGCGCCAGCACGACAACGGCCGCCTGGTGTTCACCGCCCTGCCCAACGGCCGCGATGCAACCGACTTCATCGCCACACGGGTGGACGCAGACAACGCGGTGTTCGAGAACCGCGACAATGATTTTCCGCAGCGCATCCACTACCGCCGCGTGGACGCGCAGCACGTGCTGGCACGCATCGACATCGCCCGTGACGAACCCGGCAGGGCCATCGACTTCCCGATGCAGCGCGTGGCCTGCGCCGACGGCGCGACCGCAGGCACCGCGCGCACTCTGGACGGTGTACTGCAGGGCGCCCCCTGGAGGCTGGACGTTCCTGCCGCCTGGAACGGCGAGCTGGTGATGCTCGCCCACGGCTATGAGCCCAAGGGGGTGCCGCGGCCGACACCGATGCCCGCCAACGACGCCACCGCCGCCCTGACCGGCGCGGGGTTTGCCGTGGCGCAGAGTGCCTATGCCTCGCAGGGCTGGGCCGTTGCCGATGCCATCGCAGATACCGAACGTCTGCGCCGCCAGGTGCTGGCGCAGTTGCCAGCGCTGCGGCACACCTGGCTGCTGGGCTTTTCCATGGGCGGCGCGGTGACCCTGGCCACCCTTGAACGCACGCCGCAGGGCTACGACGGCGGCGTGGCGCTGTGCGGCGCCAACCTGCCTGGCGAGGTACTGGCCAGCGATCTGCTGACCACCCTCGTCGCGTTCGACTATTTCTTCCGCCAAGCCGAGGGCCTGCCGCGTGGCGGATTGCTGGCTGCCGAGACCGCGGCCCTGCCGCAGGCGACGCTGTACCAGGGCATCGCCACCGCGTTGCAGGGCGATGCGGACGCCGCCGCGTTGTTGGCCATACGCCTGCAGGTGCAGCCCGATGCGCTGGCGGGCACGATCAGCCTGCATGCGCTGGTGCTGCACGAGCTGATCGAACGTGCCGGCGGCATGCCGGTGGGCAACGTCGCGGTGCGCTACAGCGGCTTCGGCGATGATGCCGCATTCAATGCCGGCGTCGCACGCGTGCGTGCCGCGCCTGCCGCACAGCGCTACGTGCGCGGACCGCTGGCCCTGACCGGCGCGCTGCAACGACCGGTGGCACTGCAGTTCAACACAGGCGATCCGACCATCGTGCCGCACATGCAGGCGGTGTATCCGCAGTTGGCAACGCGCGCCGGGGCGACTGCGCGACTGCGGCAGTTGCCTGCAGCAGGGGAAGGCCACTGCGGCTTCAGCGATGCACAGGTACTGCAGGCCCTGCAGACCGTGCGCGCCGTGGTCGTCCCCGCCGCCCTGCACGGCGAAGGCGCCGCGCTACGATAGAGCGTTTCCTCATGCTGCTGCAGCGATGGCCTTTTTCGAACGACTGAGCGATACCCGCTACCTGCCCACCGCCCACACCAGCGGCGCGTGGAACATCCACGAGCAGCACATCGCACCGGCGATCGGCCTGCTGGCCCACCACATCGAGCGCGATGCCGCCGCGCGCGGACATGGCTTCGTGATCGGGCGCCTGTCCTACGACATCCTGGGCACGATTCCGATCGACGCGATGGACGCGCGCGTGGAAGTCCTGCGTGGCGGTCGCACCATCGAACTGGTGGAAGCCACGCTGCTGCACGACGGTCGGGCCGCACTGCGCGCGCGCGCCTGGCTGCTGCGCCCGAACGCGACCGGCGCCATCGCCGGAACGCCGATCGCGCCCCTGCCCTCGGCCGAGATCATGCCGGCGTGGGATCCGGCCAGCGTGTGGCCGGGCGGTTTCATCCAGAACGTGCAGGTCCGCCGCCTGGACCAAGGGCCCGGCCGCGCGCAGTACTGGGCACGGGCACTACAGCCGCTGCTGGCCGACGAGCCGGTGAGTGCGCTGGCGCGCGCGGCCACCCTGTTCGATCTGTCCAACGGCATGGCCGTGCGCGCCGACCCGAAGGACATTGCCTTCCCCAACCTGGACCTGACCGCGCATCTGTTCGCGCTGCCGCAGGGCGAGTGGCTGGGCTTCGATACGTCGGTATCGTTCGGACCACAGGGCATCGGTCTGACCAGTACCGTGCTGCACGACATGCACGGCCCGATCGGCAGCATCGGCCAGGTGCTGACCGTGCGGCCGTGATTCCCGCAGTACTCAGCCGCCCAGCGTCCCCATGGTGAAGATGTAGCCGGACCGCATCAGGAAATCGCGCATGCGCAGTTCAGCGGTGCGCGGCGATGCCAGGTCTGCCGGCGCGTACAGCGCATAGACGGTGCCGTGGCCTTCGTTGCGTTCGCGCCGCACCCCGCAGTGGCGGGTTCCCGCGGCTGTCACCCAGCCATCCTTCAACTGGTCGGGCCCGATCGACTGCCCGTTCTTCAGCCGGAACGTGAGCCAGCGGACGTCGGCAATCGGCTGCTTCATGCGCAGTCCCCCGCGCGGTGCCCTTCGGTGTTCATGTGCTTGCCTGCCATCGCCGCTCCTGACTACCTGGACCCCGACCATAGCGCCTTGGCATGTCTTGGCGGTTTGAGACTGGGCCGGCGCCCGCGGGCTCAGCGGGCGGCGCTGGTGGGCTGGCTGTACTTGTCGTGGACTTCCTTTTCGCGGTCGCGGCGCGCGGCCGAACAGCGGTCGCGTGCGGCCGACATCTGCCCATCGGCGGCACTGCGTTCGGCGCTGAGCGACTGCTGCAGGCTGGAGATCTGCGCGCGGATGCCGGCATCGGCGGTGGCACCGGCCAAGCTGTCGCTGGTGGCGGCCAATTGGCGATTCAGATCGGCGACCTGGCGGCTGACCGCCTGCGAGCGTGCGTCCAACGGGCCGTAGATGCGTGACTGCTCGCTCTGCAGGCAGTTGCGCTCGGCAATACCGGCATCCGTCAACTCCGTGGTGCGATACACCGCCGAACGATTGGCCGCTTCACCGGCGGTTTCAGTCGCCGCGCGGTTCGAACGCAGCTTCACCGATTCGGCACCCTTGCCGCAGGGGTCCTGCGAATAGACCGTTTCGCCGGACGCGCCCTTGCACTTGTACACCTGCGCCGACGCCCATGGTGCGGCCGCCAGCAGTGCAATACCCAGGACGACCTTCAATATCGCGTGCATGGCAGACCTCCTGTCCACGGGCCGCGTGACCCAACGCCGCTACGCTACGCTCGCAGCGGGCCGGCGGCAAATGTGAACGATGCAGCCCGATCACACCGTTGCCGCGTGCGCCACGACGTTGCGCTGGAACAAACCATCGGCCAACGCCTGGATCTGCGCGCGCAGCGCCAGCCACTGCAGCCACTGCGGCGGAATGCCGGCCATGCCGTGGAAGGCACCGGCCAGCTGCCCCGCCACTGCAGCGGTGGTGTCGGCGTCGTCACCCAGATTGGCGGCTTCCAGCACCACCGCAGCGAAATCATCGTGCTGCGCGAAGCACCACAACGCCGCTTCCAGACTGTCCACCACGTAACCGCTGCCACGGATCTGCCCGCGACTGCGCGGGCGGTAGCCACCGGCGGCGATGTCACGCAGGCGCTCGCTTTCCACGGCCACGTCGCGCAGGTCCAGCACCTGCGCCTTGCTGGCACCGGCCAGTGCCCGCTGCAGCGCGACCGCGAACAGGCGGCACGCATCCAGGCATTCGCGCGCGGCGTGGGTGGTGCGCGAGCTCAGTTCGGCCATGGCCGGCAGTTCTGGCAGGCCGGCGTAGCGCAGCACCACCGGTGCCAGGCGCATGATCGAACCATTGCCGGCACTGCGCGGATCGTCGTTGCCGGCCAGCGGCTGACCGGTCAGCAGGAACTGATCGAGCGCCGAACGCGTGGCCATGCCGATATCGAAGCATTCGCCGGTGGCGCTCCAGTAACCGTGCCGATACCAGTTCGCATAGCGGTTCATCTGGTCGCGTGCATCGAAGTCATCACAGCGCAGCAGGCTTTCGGCCAGGCACATGGCCATGGACGTGTCGTCGGTCCATTGCCCGCGCTGCAGGTTGAACGGACCGCCGCCCACCATGTCGGTGAGGGGCATGAAGCTGCCGCGTGGCTTGAATTCAACGGTGGTGCCAACGGCATCACCGCAGGCGAGGCCCAGCAGCGCGCCGCGGAAGTTGTCGATCGGATTCATCGGTTCAGTGTACGCCGCGGTGGTGCGACGGCACTGAGCGACCCGGCACACTTGCCGCGAGCAATGAACACGCGGAAAGCAAAAAAAAAGCCCGGACCGGAGTCAGGGCTTTCTATCTGGAGGCCTCAAGCGGAATCGAACCGCTGTAAACGGATTTGCAATCCGGTGCATAGCCACTCTGCCATGAGGCCAACATACCGCTACCAGGGGGTGGCCCTGATATGACAAAACCCCGTGATGGGGCTCTGTCGGAACATGGAGCGGGAAACGAGACTCGAACTCGCGACCTCAACCTTGGCAAGGTTGC